>NZ_RAWF01000137.1:0-26848 GCF_003612075.1 Corallococcus sp. CA041A | reverse complement strand
CCCGGGAGCCGAGGGGGTACCGGGTCGAGGAGCAGGAGGGGGACGGGGAAGAGGACTCCCGGCACGAAGGCGAGGAATCGCTCTTCGATTTCGAGGAAAGCGACCTGGATTGGGTCGCCAGCTACTGAGGTAACGGCGCGCGCGGTTGGATGTCCGCGCTCCACGCGGCCTTCGGGGGAGGGCCGCCGCTTCCAGTGGATTCGCTGGCCGTGAGGCCTGTCGGATTCCAGGTGTCCCGAACCGGGGGGGACGGGATCCGGAAGCGTGTGGGAGCGAGGACATCCGAGCGGGTGAGCAGGTGGGAATGCGCCCCAGGCCCTCCGTTCCCGGACCCATGGGTTCCGGGAGCGGGGGGCTTCGGTTTTTCTGGGGCGCGCTAGGCTGCTCCGCCTCCTTCTCGACCCGGAGTTCCCGACATGAACCGTTGGCGCGCAGTCCTACCCGCCCTGAGCCTGGGCTGTCTGGTGGCGTGTGCCACCGTCCCCGCGAGCGCTCCCACCACGTCACCCGTGCCGCCGCCGTCCCAGGAGCGGGCCCTGCGCGAGTCCTGGCTGAAGGAGCGGCACGGGCTGCTGCTGGACATGATGCGCCGGCACGGCGTGGCCATGTGGGTCGTGGTCAACGAGGAGTTCCACGATGATCCGCTGACGGCCTGGGTCGCGCCGCCGCTGCCGTACGCGGGCAACCGCGACGTGTTCGTCTTCGTGGACGCGGGCGACGCGGGGCTCCAGAAGGTCGCGTTGACGGGCTACGCCACGGAGGCGGTGGCGCGCTTCTTCGAGGCGCCCCCGGTGGAGCGCAAGCAGGCGGAGGCGCTCGCGGACCTGGACGCGCGCTACCACCCGCGCACCATCGCGCTGGCCATGGACGGGCGGCGGGGCGTGACGCGCAGCCTGACGCACGACACCTACAAGTGGCTGGTGGAGGCGCTGGGCCCATCCGCGGAAGCGCGCTTCGTGAGCGCGGCGCCGCTCATCGAGGAGTACCTGGACACGCGGCTGCCCGGCGAGTTCACGCCCTACCGCGACCTGGTGGTGCTGACGGAGTCGCTGGTGAAGCGGGCGCTCTCCAACGAGGTGGTGGTGCCCGGCAAGACGACGGTGGGGGACGTGCGCCGCTGGCTCTACGACGCGCTGTTCGACGCGCGCGTGGGCACGTGGTTCCAGCCGGACCTGCGCGTGCAGCGGCAGGGCATGAAGGACGGCTTCTCCCGGGGCTTCCTGGCGGTGGCGGACGAGGCGGTGGTCATCCAGCGCGGCGACCTGCTGCACGTGGACTTTGGCGTCTCGGCGCTGGGGCTGAGCACGGACTGGCAGAAGATGGCGTACGTGCTGAAGGACGGGGAGACGGACGCGCCGGAGGGGTTGAAGCGCGCGCTGGAGAACACGCGGACGCTGCAGGACGCGCTGATGCTGCGCGCGTCGCGGCCGGGGCGCTCGTCGGCGGATGTCTACGACGCGACGATGGCGGAGATGAAGGAGCGGGGCATCGAGGCCAAGGTCTACAGCCATCCGCTGGGCGCGCAGGGGCACGCGCTGGGCGCGTCCATCGACTTCCGCGCGGCATCGCGCTCCGAGGCACCCAGACTGTTGCGCAAGGGCTCGTACCTCGCGGTCGAGCTCAACACCGTCACGCCCGTGCCAGAGTGGGGTGGGCAGCAGGTGGCGGTGATGCAGGAAGATCCGGCGTACCTGACGGACGAAGGCTGGCGGTTCTTCGTGCCGCGCCAGGACGCCTTCTATCTCATCCACTGACGACACGAAGGGAGCGGACGTGATGCGCGTGGGCAGACCATGGACGACGTTCGGAAGGGGGGCGTGCGCACTGCTCCTCATGGGACTCACGGGGTGCAGCGCAGCCAGTGGGGACGACTCTCCCGCGCGGCAGGAGAGTCCCCTGGCCGCGGAAGCATCACTCCGGCCGCCGCGCGCGGTGGACAGTCTGCTCAGTCTGTTCGACCAGACAGCCTCCGTGGTGGAGGGTGAAGTCACGGACGTGCGCAGTGAGTATTCGCCGCGCACGGGCCCGTGGACGGTGGTGACGCTGGGAAACGTGCGGACGCACCTGGGCGCGGCTCCGCGTGAGCTGCGCCTCAAGCAGGCCGGAGGGGTGCTGCCGGATGGACGGCAGCTCGTGGTGAGCCATGTGCCCCGCTTCGTCCGGGGCGCGCGCTACGTGGTCTTCCTTCGCAACACCGGCTGGAGCCTGTCGCCGGTGCTGGACGAGCACGCCTTCCGCGTGGAGTCGGTGGCGGGCCGCGAGGTGCTCGTCGGGGCCGAGGGCGGGCTCGTGGCGGGCCTGGGCTCCGCGGGTGTGCGGCAGACGGCGCCGGTGTTCGAGACGGTGGACTTGATGGGTGCCCGTCCGGCGCTGCGCGCGGAGGCGCAGGCCCGGGGGACTCCAGAGGGAATGGAGCGCGAGGCGTTCCTCTCGCTGCTCCAGAATCACCTGCGCGCGCGCGGGCTCTCCGTGACGGGAGCGTTCCGCGAGGAGCCCGTCACCACCGCGTCGTCGATGTCCGTGCCGGTGACGCCCGCCGCGGGCGCGTCCGTGGTGCCGGGTGCCGTTCCCCTCCAGCCCGAGCGGGACATCCCGCCCGGCCAGCCGTGATGAGGTCCGCCATGAAGACAACGACATTCGTGGGCGTCGTCGCGGCACTGGTGCTGGGCGGCATGGAGGCGGGCGCCGCCGCCTGGGACACGTGCAACGGGATGCCGGTGAAGTGGTACAGCGGGCCGGCCGTGTACCGGAACCGGTGCAGCATCCCGGACTCCGGCAACGTCAACACGGCGTACTGGAACGGCTTGCGGCAGTGGGACGACCTGTCTCACATCGTCAGTGGCTTCAACGTGAACGCGGCGACGGACTGCTCGCTGGACCACAGCGACGGGCAGAACGAGATCGGCCTGTGTGACCGGGCGTCCATCGACGGGAACAACGGCGTGACGTACTCCGTCGTGGGGCTGTGCTTCATCGGGGCCAACGGCATCGACGAGGCGGACGTCTGCATCGCCAGCGACCTGGACTTCACGCCGCGCACCGGCAATTCGTTTGGCACGTCGGGCCGGAGCACGTTCGTGCACGAGGCGGGGCACTTCTTCGGCTTCAAGCACGAGGGCGGGCACAGCATCCTGCGCACCTCGCCGCCGCACATGGTGACGGGCGGCTACGAGTCTTCCACGCTGTGGCCCACGAACGCGCAGGGCATGAACACGCTGTACGGCTATTCGGTGACGAAGCCGAACCTGCTGCCGTCCTCCATGGGCGTGGTGGGGGACGTGGCGCAGACGCTGGACCCGGCCGGCACGAAGACGGTGTGCCGGGGCACGGCGCAGAGCGTGAAGTTCTACGTGGGCAACATGGGCAACGCGGCCGTGTCGTCCTACTCGATGCGCGTGCGCCTGAGCACGACCGCGCCGCCGAACGGTTACTACGAGTCCACCAACGTGGTGGGCACGTTCAACCACTCGCTGGGAGCGTTCTCGGAGGGCATCTACTCGCTGGGCTTCACGGTGCCGTCGACGCTGCCGTTCACCACGTACTACGTCTACCTGGACATGGATCCGGCGGGCGCGGTGGATGAGCTGAAGGAGAACGACAACACCACCGTCAGCGCCATGGTCCTGCGGGTGGGGTGCTGAGCATGCGGCACGGGGCCTTGTGGGTGGGGCTGCTGCTGGGCGCGTGCGCGAAGCCGAGGGAGGAGCGGGTGACGTCGCGTGATGCCCTCACGGCGGCGGAGCTTCCCCAGCCACGCGGCGCGGCCACGGTGCGCATGGACCCGAGCACCTACTCGGCCCCGTCCGTGCGGTTCATCGCCGACTTCCTGGGGGAGCCGCCTGTCACCCTGATGCTGGTCGCGCTGAATGCGCAGGCAGAAGACGGGGGCACCTGGCGCTTCCGCATGGCGGTGGACGAGAAGTTCTTGAAGTCGAAGCACGCCACCGCGCGGATCATCCCGCAGACGGCGATTGGCCCGGGCCTCGTGGTGGTGGACTACCAGCAGCCCAACGGGCCCGCGATGATGATGGACGAGGGCACCCTGGACCTGACCGTCACCGGGAAGCAGGCGAAGGGCGAGGTGCGCGGGAAGGACGGCAGCGTGCGCGCGACGTTCCAAGGCCCCCTCACCGTCGAATGCACGGTGCCGCCCGCGTGGCCGAGCAGCGTGAACGCGCCCGCGGCACCGCCCGCGCCCGTCCCGTCCTCTCCCGATGAAGGGACGGTCCGGGTTCCCGATGAGGCCCTGTCCACGCCGCAATGCCGGGCCATGGCGGATGCCTTCCGCTGACGCCAGCCTCTCCCGTGGGCCCACCCAGCCGGGCCCACGGGGGCTGAGTCACTCCGCGTCGCGACCGCTCACATCCGCCCAGGTCAGACCGAAGCGCGCCAGGTACTTCCGGAGCCGGTCCGCGTCGTTGACGCTCTTCTTCTGCGCACGCGATTGAGCGAACAACGTCCGGCCCGCGTCTGACAACGAGCGCGCGGAGCGGCACACCGTCACCACATCCGCGAACTGCACCCGGTCGAACCGGTCCAGCTCCGAGGCCCGCACCGCGCCCATCACCTCCACCAGCACGTCCTCGCCCGCTGACGTCGCCGCCGCGCCCGCGGGGCGCCACTGCGTCCGCAGTCGGTCCAACTCCTCGTCCACCACCTCGCGGGTCATGCGCCCGCCATCCGCCAGCGTGGACATGCGCAGCACCGCCGCGTTGAGGTCGCGGAAGTTGCCGCTCCACCGGGCCTCGGGGGACGTGGCGAAGCGCAGGAAATACTCCTGCGCCTCCTTGCTCATCGTCACCCGCGTCCCCAACGCCTGCGACGCCTGATCCAGTTCGTATTGCAGGTTGGGCGCGATGTCCTCCGGACGTTCGCGCAGCGCGGGCAGCCGGAAGGTCCACAGGTTGATGCGCGCGAGCAGGTCCTCGCGGAACCGCCCCCGCTCCACGTCCAGTTGGAGGTCGCGGTTCGTTCCCGCGATGAGCTGGAAGTCGCTCTCCGCCTCCTTGTCCGCGCCCACCGGCAGGAACCGCTTGTCCTCCAGCGCGCGCAGCAACATGGCCTGCTCGTCCGCGCCCAGCTCTCCAATCTCGTCCAGGAACAGCACGCCGCTATTCGCCTGCCGCATCAGTCCGGGCCGGTCTCCCACCGCGCCCGTGAACGCGCCCTTCACGTGACCGAAGAGCGTGGACATGGCGCCGTCGCCGCGCAGCGTGGCGCAGTTCAGGTCCACGAACGGGCCCGTCACCTGGTTGCGCGCCTTCTTCAGCGCGTAGATGCGCTTCGCGAGCCGCGACTTGCCCGCGCCCGTGGGGCCCGTCAGCAGCAGCGGCGCTCGGGATTGAACCGCCACCTGTTCAATCCGCTCGATGATCCGGTTGAACGCGGCGTTGTGCGTGTCGATGCCGGACTTGAGGAACGACAGGCCCTCACGCTGCTGTTGCCGGAAGCGCGCCGCCAGCGTGTCGTAGTTCGACAGGTCCAGGTCGATGATGGCGTGCGTGCCCACCGCCCCGTGGTCCTTCCCCTTGCCCGGAGACGTCTGCACCAGCCGGCCCGGAATCAGCCGGCTCTCCACCAGGAGGAACATGCAGATCTGCGCGATGTGCGTGCCCGTGGTGATGTGCACCAGGTAGTCCTCTTCCTCCGGATGGAAGGCGTGCGCGCGCACGTGGTCCAGCAGCGCGCCGTAGGTCTCCTCCAGGTTCCACGGATCCCGGATGGGCAGGGACGTGAGCCGCACCTGCGTCTCCGGGGACACCTGCGAGATGTCGTCCCGGATGACCGCCGCCAGTGACGTCCCGTGGGGCGGGTGCAGCAGCTCCAGCCGGTGCACCAGCAGGTCCTCCTGCTGGCACAGCGACACCGTGGGCCTCCACCGCGTCCAGCGGTTCGCCCCCATCCCCGTGTCCAGCGTCGTCCCCAGCATCCCGATGACGACCGTCCGCCGCGCCTTCGCTTTTTGAGCCATCAGGATACGTATTTATCCCATGGGATATGGATTTCCAGTCTGCCCCGGGTACTCCCCTCGGGAACGGCGTTGGCACGCCGGCTGCTCTAGCTCCCCCACGTGACCGGGACCCAGCGCCCGGTCGAACGACCGAAAGGTGCAGCGCCATGGACCGGACGAACGCGAACTACGAAGTGATGTCGGACGAAGCGGGTCGCCCCATCAAGACGTGGACGGTGGGGGTGCCGTTCGAGGACGAGGCGAAGAAGCAGCTTCGCAACCTCCGCGGCCTGCCCTTCATCCACAAGTGGATCGCCGCGATGCCGGACGTGCACCGCGGTTACGGCGCGACGGTCGGGAGCGTGGTGCCCACGGTGGGCGCGGTGGTGCCGGCGGCGGTGGGCGTGGACATCGGATGCGGGATGATCGCCGTGCGCACGACGCTGCGCGCGGATCAGCTGCCGGACTCGCTGCGCGGGGTGCGCTCGGCCATCGAGGCGGCGGTTCCGCACGGCCGTACGGACAACGGCGGCCGGAATGACCGTGGCGCGTGGAAGGACTCGCCCGCGACGCATACCGGTGCCTGGGCCCGCCTGGCGGAAGGGTACGCCCGTATCGTCGCGAAGCATCCTCGCATCGGCCGTGGGCCGGAGCTGGCGCACCTGGGAACGCTGGGAACGGGTAACCACTTCATCGAGCTGTGCGTCGATGAGTCGGACGGCGTGTGGCTGATGCTGCACTCGGGGTCGCGCGGCGTGGGTAACCGCATCGGAAGCCACTTCATCGAGCTGGCGAAGCAGGACATGGAGCGCTTCTTCATCCGCCTGCCGGACGCGGACCTGGCGTACCTGCCGGAGGGGACGGAGCACTTCGACGACTACGTGTTCGCGGTGAGCTGGGCGCAGGACTTCGCGGCGATGAACCGCGAGCTCATGCTGCACTCGGCGGTGGAGGCCCTGAAGGCGAGCGGTGAGCTGCCTCCGTTCGAGCTGTCCGAGTCCGCGGTGAACTGCCACCACAACTACATCTCGCGCGAGCACCACTTCGGAAAGAACTGCTTCGTGACCCGCAAGGGCGCGGTGCGGGCGCGCGAAGGCGACATGGGAATCATCCCCGGCAGCATGGGGGCCCGTTCCTACATCGTCCGCGGGAAGGGAAACGCGGATGCCTTCCACTCGTGCAGCCACGGCGCGGGCCGGGCGATGTCGCGCGAAGCGGCGAAGAAGCGCTTCACGCTGGATGACCACGCGAAGGCGACCGCGGGCGTGGAGTGCCGCAAGGACGTGGACGTGATTGACGAGACGCCGGCCGCGTACAAGTCCATCGACGCCGTGATGGCCGCGCAGGCGGACCTGGTGGAGGTCGTCCACACGCTGAAGCAGGTGGTGTGCGTGAAGGGATAGCCGAAGGGTAACCCCACCCGCCGTCCTGCGGAGGTGCACATGCCGGGATGAAGACGCCGAGGCGCCCGTTCCCCCCAAGAGGTCCGCGAAAGCGGCCGTTAAGGGTGGGGGAGCGGGCGCCGCTATTTTTTGAAATCAGGGATGGGATGCTGCGCACGTCCGCGAGCGCGCAAAGGAGCACCACGCACATGGTTCGCATCGATGGTTCACAGGGGGAAGGGGGCGGCCAGGTGCTGCGCACGGCGTTGGCGCTGTCGCTGGTGACGGGCACGCCGTTCGAGATGGTCAACGTGCGCGCCGGCCGCGCCAAGCCGGGCCTGCTGCGCCAGCACCTCACCGCGCTCAAGGCAGCGGAGACGGTGGGCGCCGCGGAGGTGACGGGCGCGGAGCTGGGCTCCAAGCAGCTGTCCTTCCATCCGCGTGCGCTGTCGGCGGGCAACTACCACTTCGCGGTGGGCACGGCGGGCAGCGCGACGCTGGTGCTCCAGACGGTGCTGCCCGCGCTGCTGCACGCGGAAGGGGCCTCCACGCTGATGCTGGAGGGCGGGACGCACAACCCGGCGGCGCCGCCGTTCGAGTTCCTGGAGAAGGCGTACCTGCCGCTCCTGCGCCGCATGGGCCCGCGCGTGGACGTGACGCTGGAGCGGCCCGGCTACTATCCGGCGGGCGGGGGCCGGTTCCGCGTGGACATCCACCCCACGAAGCTCCAGCCGCTCCAGTTGCTGGAGCGCGGCCGGGTGCTGCGCACGGAGGCCGTGGCCCAGGTGGCGGCCATCCCCTTCGACGTGGCGAAGCGCGAGCTGGACACCGTGGCCGCCGCGCTGAAGCTGCGTCCGGATCAGCAGCGGCCGGAAGAACTCAAGCGCGCCTTCGGTCCGGGCAACGTGCTGCGCGTCGAAGTGGAGAGCGAGCACGTGACGGAGGTCTTCACCGGCTTCGGTGAACGCGGCAAGCGCGCGGAAGTCGTGGCGGAGGAGGTCGCCGCGAAGGTGAAGCGCTACCTGGACGCGGGCGTGCCCGTGGGCGAGCACCTGTGTGATCAGCTCCTCTTGCTCTGTGCCCTGGCGAAGGGTGGCAACTTCCGCACGGTGGCACTGGACAGCCATTCGCTCACGCAGCGCGAGACGATGGCGCACTTCCTCGACGTGAAGGTGGACGCGCGGGAGCTGGAGCGCGACGTGCACGAGGTGACGGTGCGCGCCTGACGTGGGTTGGGGCAGGGCGGTGCCCCCTTGGCCGGCCGGATGCCCGGCGGTCGGACGAGGCACGCGCTCAGCAGGGCTCAACCCATGGCGTTACCTCGCAGCCTTCCTACGTTGTGACCCGTGGGGGAGGCTGCGCGTGGCGGAAGTCCCTGAAGTCGAAATCATCATCCGAGACCTGAAGCAGGCCGTCGTGGGCCGGCGCTTCGTGGGCGCGGAGGTGCTGATGCCCGCGGCGGTGCGCTTCGCCTCGCCGCCGGACTTCATCCAGAACCTCCAGGGTCGCAAGGTGCTCGCGGCGGAGCGGCGCGCGAAGTTCATGCTGCTCACGTTGGACGACGGGCAGACGCTCGCGCTGCACTTCATGCTCTGGGGTGAGTTGCAGCTGCGGCCCGTGGGAAGCGAACGGCCTCCCGCGACGCTCGTGGTCCTCACTCTGGAGGGCAACGAGGAACTCCAGCTCACCGACACGCTGGGCTACGCGCGCGTTGCGCTGGGGCCGACAGCGCTGCTGGCCTCGCAGCTCAAACTGGAGGAGCTGGGACCGGAGGCGCTCGACGAGGTCTTCACTCCGGAGGTCCTGGCGAAGCAGCTTCGCCGCAGGCGCAGCCCGCTCAAGACGGTGCTCTTGAATCAGCGCGTGCTCGCGGGGCTGGGCAACCGCGACGCGGACGAGAGCATGTGGGTCGCGGGCATCGAACCCCGGCGGCTCGCATCGTCGCTGTCCCCGACGGAAGTCGTCCGGCTGCACCAGGGCATCCGCGACGTGCTGGAAGAGGGCCTGCGGCTGCGCGGCACGCAGCGCGACCTGTTCGGTGTGCAGGGGCAGGCGAAGCACCGGCGCAACATCTTCGGCAAGACGGGAGCGCCTTGTCCCCGCTGCGCCACGCCCGTGTCTCACCTGCGCATCGGCGGACGCAACACGCATTGGTGTTCGCACTGCCAGCCCGCGGACGGCGCCGCGACAGAGGCCCCGGCGCAGACGTCACTGCTCTGAGCTGGTATGAACGGGAGCGTGTCCGACGTTCCCGTCCCCTCGCCCCTGTCTCTCGATGACGCGCTCGCGCGAGCGAGCGAGGAACTCCAGTTCCCCAGCTACTACCAGTCCAGCGTGCGGCCGCTCCTGCGCAACCCCGAAGGACGCTGGCCCCACTGCTGCGGCGGAGGCTGTGAGCCGTGCGCCCAGACGCTCATCCGCGTCGCGCTGCGTGCGCTCGAGCTGATGGGCACGCCGCGCCAGAGCCCTCCGCCGGACTTCTAGTCAGAACAGCCGCGTCCCCAGGCCCACGCGCCCCGTGAGCCCCAGCCGCGTGTGGCCCGCGCCCGCGCGCTCCTGGAACGTCTCCACGCCCACCTGTCCCGCCGCGAGCAGCGACAGGTTGCCGCCCAGGTAGACCTCCACGCCAAAGCCTCCCAGCGCCTGGAAGCGCCGCTGCTTGTCACCCGTGAGCCCCAGGTCGATGGGCAGGTCCACCAGGCCCAGCACCACCACGGTGTCCGCCACCCGGTAGCCCGCCACCATCCCCGGCAGGATGCGCACCAGCACGCCGGAGAAGTTGTCGTCGTCCATGTACGTGGAGCCGGAGTTGAGCACCAGGCCCACGCCCAGCGTCGGCGCCAGCCGGAACGCCCCGCTCCGCACCACCTCCTTGCGGCCCACGAGCTCCAGCGACGCGCCCAGCTTGAACCAGTCGAAGCGCGCCCGCGCCTCCACCTCCAACGCGCCCAGGCCCTGCCGGAACCCCAGGCCCACCTCCGGCGCGCCCGTGTAGCCATAGAGCGCCGTCGCCCCCGCAGGCAGCATCACCGGCGCCACCACGGAGCCCAGCGGGTCCTCCTGTGAGAAGGACACTTCGGCATCCTGGGCGGAGGCCAGTCCGGGCACGGCGAGGAGGGCGAGCAGGAGTCCGAGGCGCGTCATGGGCGCGCACCCTAGCTTGGGATGCAGCCTGGCCAAAACCCAACGAATCCAGGGACTTGGGGGCAGGTTGTACATTCGCAAGGGATCCCTGGAAGAATAGGGAATCCATGGTTGCCTACCTGCACGCCGCACCGCCTCCTGATGCCTCCATGCCCGGAGGTCCCGACGCACTCGACCTGCAGGGTGGGGCCGGGGGCTGGGTGCTGCTTGTGGGTGACACTCCGCGGCCCACGGTGGCGGAGGCGCTTGTCCGCGAAGGCTTCGACTCCGTGCACGTGGACGGCGCACGCGCGGCGCTGGAGCGGCTGGGCGTGGAGGCGGGAGGAACGCTACCGGACGCGGCGCCCATGGCCTCGAAGGCCGAGCTGCCCCGGCTGGTCATCATCGACGCGGACCTGCCGGACGGCGATGGCTTCAGCCTCTGCGGCGTGCTCCGCGCGGACCCGAAGTGCGCGCACCTGCCGGTGCTGCTGGTGGCAAGGTACGCGGAGGAGTTCCACCGCGACCTCGCCGCGGGGGTGGGCGCGGACGAGTACCTGGTGGAGCCGGTGGAGGCGCGCGATGTGGCGATGCTCGCGCGGCTCAAGGCGGGACGGCGCGGCGAGGAGGACGTCTACGACGCGCACACCTCGACCCTGCCGCTCGGGGCGCTGCTGCGCGCGCTGCTGTCCGGCGTGCGCTCGGGGCGCGTGGTGCTGTCGGAGGACTCCGGCGCTCTCTTCTTCCGCCATGGCCTGGCGGTGGACGCGGCCTTCCACGGCGAGCGCGGCATCCTCGCGTTCCGGCGCCTGCTGTGCTTCGGCTCGGGCGCGTACACGGTGACGTTCGGCCCGGAGCTGCAGCGGGGCAGCTTCTCCATGGACCGCCAGTTCCTGTGCGAGCAGGTGGAGCCAGCCCTGGAGCGCTTCGAACAGCTGCGCGTCAAGGGCCTGCCCCTGGCGGCGCGGCTCACGGTGGACTTCGCCCGGCTCGCGCAGGAGCTGCCCTCGCTGCCGGAAGACGTGGAGCAGGTGGTGCGCCTCTTCGACGGGCGGCGCACCGTGCGCGCCATGCTCCTGGAGTGCCGCTTTCCGGAGGCCCTGGCCTACGAGGCGGCGACCCGCCTGTTCATGCTGGGTGTGCTGGTGCCCGCCATCCTGGTGGAGGAGCGCGAGCGCGCCCGGGAGTCCGCCGGACCGCCCCGCCTCTTCGAGCCCGCCCTTGCTCCCGATTCCGAGTCGGAGCCCGGGCGGGATGCGTCGTGAGGGTTTGACTCGGGCGGCCTGCTCGGGGCACAAGGCCGGGAACGCCACGGGCTGAACGCCCGTCCACCCCACGCCGAAGCCGCCGCCATGTCCGGTCACAACCGCTGGTCGAAACTCAAACGCCGGAATGCCGTCCTGGGCGTGGCCAAGGGCAAGCTCTACTCCAAGGCCATCAAGGAGATGACCGTCGCCGCGCGCCTGGGCGGCGGTGACCCGTCCAGCAACGCCCGCCTGCGCGTAGCCGTGGCCCTGGCGCGCGAGTCGAACATCCCGCGCGACACCATCGAGCGCGCCATCAAGAAGGGCACGGGCGAGCTGGCCGGCGAGTCCTACGAAGAGGTGACGTACGAGGGCTACGGCCCCGGCGGCGTCGCGCTCATCATCGAGTGCCTCACGGACAACCGGAACCGCTCCGCCAGCGACGTGCGAAACCTCCTGAGCAACTACGGCGGGAACATGGGCGCGGAAGGCGCCGTGGGCTGGATGTTCCACAAGAAGGGCGTCATCACCGTGAAGCCCGGCCCCACCGAGGACCAGGTGATGGAGCAGGCCCTGGACGCGGGCGCGGAGGACGTCGTGGACCAGGGGCCGGACGGCTTCGAGGTGCGCACCGCCCCCGCGGACCTGCACACGGTGGGCACGAAGCTGGAGGCCGCGGGCCTGCCCCTGGGCGAACAGAAGTGGACCTTCGTGCCGCAGAACACCGTGAAGGTGGAAGGCGACAACGCGAAGCGCCTGTTGAAGCTGATGGACGCGCTCGACGACAACGACGACGTGCAGCACGTGCACGCCAACTTCGAAATCGACGAGTCCCTGATGGAGTCGCTGTCCACGTAAAGCCCTTGATGGGGCGCGTGGGAAAGGAACGGGCCGGTGCGGGTACTCGGCGTGGACCCTGGCAGCCGCTTCATGGGCTTCGGGGTGGTGGAGGAGAAGAAGGGCAAGCTCGTGCACCTGGGCCATGGCGTCATCAAGGTGGTGGAGTCCGCGCCCCTCGCTGAACGCCTGAAGGACCTGCACGCCGCCTTGAGCGCCGCGCTCCAGCGCTACCAGCCGGAGGCCGTGGCCGTGGAAGGCCTCTTCACGCACCGCAACGCCCGGAGCGCCCTGGTGCTGGGACACGCGCGCGGCGTGGCGCTGCTCGCCGCGGCGCAGGCGGGCCTGCCCGTGCACGAGTACGCCCCCGCCAGCGTGAAGAAGTCCGTGGGTGCCAGCGGCGCGGGCGGCAAGGACGCCGTGGCGCGCATGGTGCGCACGCTGCTCGGCGTGGAAGAAGCGACGCTGGAGCGCGCGGATGCCAGTGACGCGCTCGCCGTCGCGCTGTGCCACTTGAACCAGTTTCGCGTGGGGATGCCCCGCGCCAGCGCTCCCGGCAACGGCAAGCGCAAGGGGGCCGCGTCGGTGCTCGCGGACCGCCTGTCGTCCGCCTACCAGCGCCCGGAGACCCGCCGATGATCGCCCGGCTGCGTGGCAACGTGTTGGAGAAGGGCCCCGAGGATGCCGTCATCGACGTGCACGGCGTGGGCTACCGCGTGAACCTGTCCACCGTCTCGCTGGGCAAACTGCCCGCGGACGGCCAGCCGGTGGACCTGCGCATCCGCACCGTGGTGCGCGAGGACGCCTTCGAGCTCTTCGGCTTCCTCTCCCCAGCGGAGGAGGAGCTCTTCCAACTGCTCAACACCGTGTCCCGCGTCGGTCCGCGCATGGCCCTGGGCGTGATGTCCGGCATGGAGGTGGGCGAGCTCATCGCGGCGCTGTCGCGCGGTGAGACGAGCCGGCTCGCGAAGATCCACGGCGTGGGCAAGAAGACCGCGGAGCGGCTCGTCCTGGAGCTCAAGGAGAAGGTCCGCAACCTCCACTCGGAGGGCATCGCGCGCGGCACCACGCCCCGCGCGCCCGTCACCTCCGGCAACAAGGCGGACCTCGTCTCCGCGCTGCTCAACCTGGGCTACAAGCAGCCCCAGGCGGAGAAGGCCGCGGACGTCGTCATCGAGCAGCTGGGCCCGGACGCCTCCTTCCAGGCCCTCTTCCGCGAAGCGCTCAAGGCCCTGCGCTCCAGTCCGTGACTTCCGGACACCGCTCCGCCCTCCAGGGCGAGACGCGGTGCTTCCTGGAGCGGGAAATCCTCGGAAAAAACGCGCAACTCTTTTTCCTGTAGGAAGCCGTTGTCGTCACACGGCGAACGCGCCTGCCGTTCGCTGGTCATCACCCGGGGATCCACGTCGCTCACGGTTTGACACCCCTGAGCAATCCTGCCGGGCCATGAGCTGGCCCATTCCGCTGCAAATATCAATTTCCAGCGCAGATGCGGTGGTCCCGAAAGGACCGCGCCGCGCCCAGGAGGCGTGTGTCATGGCGACGTGGCGGGGTGTTTCGGTCGTCGTGCTGCTGCTCTCCGGCGTCATCGGAGTG
Source organism: Corallococcus sp. CA041A (assembly GCF_003612075.1). Lineage (NCBI taxonomy): Bacteria > Pseudomonadati > Myxococcota > Myxococcia > Myxococcales > Myxococcaceae > Corallococcus > Corallococcus sp. CA041A. Next base: position 12,716 of record NZ_RAWF01000137.1, on the reverse strand, counting down.
GGGTGCGGCGCGGCCGAAGGCGAGGACGTGTCGGCGGTGGGCGAGGTGTCCGCGGCGCTGGAGTCAGCGGCGTATGGAGGCCCGCAGCCGTGTGGCCCGTCCGCGCGGATTGTTGGAGATGTCCGGCGCGGCGAGGAGGGCTCGGCGCCGGAGACGCTGGTGGAGGTGGCCGGGCAGGTCTTCTACGCCGCGAATGACGGCGTGTCCGGCCGCGAGCTGTGGGTGACGGACGGGAGCGCCACGGAGGCGCGCCGGGTGAAGGACGTGCGGCCCGGTGCGTACGGCAGCACGCCGCGCTTCCTCACGCGGATGGGCGGGCGGCTGTTCTTCGTCGCGGACGACGGCGCGCACGGGCCGGAGCTGTGGCTGTCGGACGGCACCGCGAAGGGCACGGTGCTGGTGGCGGACATCCGGCGCGGGGCGCAGGGCAGCGCGCCGGACGCGCTGACGGTGGTGGGCAGCCGGCTGTACTTCACCGCGGATGACGGCGTGCGCGGCCGCGAGCTGTGGAGCACGGACGGCACGGCGAAGGGCACGCAGCTCACGCAGGAGTTCGCGCCCGGGCAGGCCTCGCTGTACCTGGACGACCTGACGGAGTGGAACGGGAAGCTGGCGCTGGTGGCATACGGCGACGCGGTGACGCTGTGGGTGGTGGAGGGGCGCACGGGCACCTCACGGGCGCTCTTCCGCGGTCCGGAGCAGTCCGTCGTCTTCTCGCTGACGCCCGCGGGGAAGGACCGCCTCTTCTTCCTCGTGGACGTGGGCTTCGGCGAGGCCGACCTCTGGGTGACGCGGGGCCAGCCCTTCCTCACCTTCCCGCTCCGGCACTTCGCGGGGGACTACCCGTCGGAGCTCACGCCGCTGGGCAGCGCCGTGTACTTCATGGCCGGCGCGGAGGGCTTCTTCGGCGAGCCCGGGGACCTGTTCCACGGCGGCGAGCTGTGGAAGAGCGACGGCACGCTCCTGGGCACCCGCCTGGTGAAGGACGTGCGGCCGGGGCCCGAGGGCTCGCTGCCTTCCGGGCTGACGGTGCTGGACGGGCGGCTGTACTTCGCGGCGGATGACGGCGTGCACGGCCGCGAGCTGTGGAGCTCCAACGGCACGGCGCAGGGCACGGTGCTGGTGCAGGACGTGGAGCCGGGCCCCGCGAGCAGCACCCCCACGGCCTTCGCGGTGCTGGACGGGTGGCTCTTCTTCTCCGCGACGACGGCCGGCCGGGGCCGCGAGGGCTGGTACTCCAACGGCGACCCGGGCCACGTGGACCCGATGCGCGACATCGCTCCCGCGGGGATGGACGCGAACCCCCACGGGTTCGTGCGCGCGGGGGGCTCTGTCCTCTTCATCGCCACGGACCCGGCGCAGGGGGAGGAACCCTGGGCGCTGCCCTTCCTCCCCGCGGCCCGCTGCGCCCGCCTGGAGCCCTGAGGGAGTCGACTACGCCGCGCGCCGGACCGCGGGCGTGGGGTGCAGCCCGCCCGTGTTCGGCGCGGGCAGCACCACGGTGGGCCCCAGGCCCGGGGCCAGCAGGTGCGAGGTGAGCAGCGAGGACGGGTGGAAGTTCACGAACGACGCGTCATGCGCGGACGGGCCCGCGAAGAGCTTCTCCACCACCATGGACGCGTACTGCTCCAGCGAGTCCTCGCGCGTGTTGCCGTTGAGCACCACCTCCCAGCCCATCTGCTCCGCGAAGCGGCGCACGCCGGGGATGCGCGACAACAGCGGCGTGTAGCTCTCCGTGCTCACGCCGTTCTCGCTCACCACGAACACTTCATTCGCGGTGGCCACCGCCAGGGACATGTTCCCCTGCGTGTGGCCGGGCGTGCTGAGCAGCGCCGCGCCCTGACCCAGCCACGTGTCCCCGTCCAGGAGCACCACGCGCTCGTCGGGAATGTCCGCGCCGCCGGGCACGAACCACACGTGCTGCATGGGGTGCAGGTGCTTCACCATGGTCCACTCCGCGCGCTGCACCAGCAGCTTCGCCCGGGGAAACACGGGCGCGGCGCCGTCACCGCCCAGCCAGCCGCGCAGGTCCTGGATGTGCAGGTGGTCGAAGGCCAGGTAGTCCACGTCCGACGGCGTCAGCCCCAGTTGCTCCAGGTAGCCCTGCACCGTGCCGTGGCGGGTGGACATCACCTTGTCGGAGAGGAACGCGCCGTAGCGCTCGCGCAGCGCGCGGTAGAAGGGCGCCGCGTGGCCCCGCTCGTAGTCGGTGGGGTTGAAGAGCAGCGTGCGCCGCTGGCCGGTGCCGGCCTCCGCGAACTGCACCACCTGCATGCGGTTGGTCATCATCACGTAGGGCGCTGGTGACAGCGCCGCCCCGCTGAAGGCGAACAGCGTGGGGTAGGGGAACGTGATGAGGTCGCACGTGGCCACCGCCGCCACCGGGCCTTCCCGGACGAAGGCTTCGCGGGCCTCCTGCGCGGCGCGGCGCAGCTTCTGGAGACGGGCGCCGGGCGAACGCTCGGTGCGGGCCTCGGGCAGGAGGGGCAGGGGACGGAATGGGGCAGAAGCGGAAATCATGACGCGACTCCCTTCGGGCAGGGGGACGTGCCCCCTGGCTGGCCGGTCGGCGTGCCGCTCCGAGTCTAGCGCCGCCAGAAGGGCAGCGACACGCGCCCCCTTCGCTGTATAGGGTCGGAATGGCGATGGCGAGGAAGTCCGACGACACCCTCTCGGGAGATGTTCAGCCGGAAGACATCCGGCTGGAGGTCTCCCTGCGCCCGCGCTCCTTCGACGAGTACGTGGGGCAGGGTGCGGTCGTCGAAAAGCTCAAGGTGTACGTGGCCGCGGCGAAGAGCCGGGGTGACGCGCTGGACCACTGCCTGTTCTCCGGCCCTCCCGGCCTGGGCAAGACGTCGCTCGCGTACATCATCGCGAACGAATTGGGCGTGGGCATCCACGTCACCAGCGGCCCCGCGCTGGAGAAGAAGGGCGACCTGGCGGGTCTGCTCACCAACCTCAACGAGCGGGACATCCTCTTCATCGACGAAATCCACCGCCTCAACGCCGCCGTGGAGGAATACCTCTACCCGGCGATGGAGGACTTCCGGCTGGACATCACCATCGACACCGGGCCCGCCGCCCGCGCGATGAAGATTGATTTGCCGCCCTTCACGCTGGTGGGCGCCACCACGCGCACGGGCCTGCTCACGTCCCCGCTGCGCGACCGCTTCCAGATTCAGGATCGCCTGGAGTACTACGAGCCGAAGTTCCTGGAGCAGATTCTCGACCGCTCCGCGCGCATCCTCGGCGTACCCCTGGACCGCGCCGCCAGCCGCGAAATCTCCACCCGCTCGCGCGGCACGCCCCGCATCGCCAACCGGCTGTTGCGCCGCCTGCGCGACTTCGCCCAGGTGGAGGGCAACGGCCGCATCACCTACGACCTGGCGCACGACTCGCTGAGCCGCCTGGGCGTGGACGCCAGCGGCCTGGACGCGATGGACCGCAAGATCCTCCTCACCATCCTGGAGAAGTTCGGGGGCGGTCCGGTGGGCGTGGAGACCATCGCCGCGAGCGTGGGCGAACAGCGCGACACCATCGAGGACGTCTACGAGCCCTTCCTGATGCAGGAGGGCTTCCTCATGCGCACGCCCCGGGGCCGCACCGCCACGCTGCGCACCTACCAGTACTTCAAGAAGACGCCGCCCCCCAGCTCCCCGCAAGGGGCGCTCTTCTAGCCCGCACCACTTCCCGCCATGAGCCAAGCCTCCGCGCCCGCCGTGCCCACGGTCATCCCCAGTCCCCGCGACTACTACGGCGACCTGATGCGCGCCTCTCAGGCCACGCGCGCGGGCTTCCTCGCCGAGCGCGAGCGCTGGCTCCGCGGCGTCCCGGTGGAGGGCCGCGAGGAGCTGCTCTTCGAGTTCGAGATGTGGCTGCGCGCCGTGGAGCGCTACCTGAACCTCCACAACTCCGTGGTGGACGCCCGCGCCCGGCCGCTCGTCACGCGCGACTTCCACGAGGAGCTGGTGGACGTGCGCGACGCCATGGAGCGCGCCGTGCGCGTCGCCCGGCACCTGCAGGACCCGGACAGCGACCCGAAGATGGTCTTCCGCAAGTACGTGGAGACCCAGCTCGCGGACGACCGCGTGCGCCGGCTGCTGATTGAAGAAGAGCTGGATCAGGAGACCCCGCCGGAGAGCCTCTTCGTCGTGCGCGAGGCGTTCGACGCGCTGAAGAACCTGCTCGACAACCTGCTCCAGCTGCCGCTCATCGGCCTGTCGCTGTTCCAGGACGTGGGCAAGCTGACGCTGCGGGAAATTGTCCTCAACCGCTACTTCCGCCCCTTCCGCCCGCTGGAGTTCCGCGTCGAGTACGACCGGCTGCGCTCCGTGCGCCTGCTGGACGTGCTGGGCTCGCTGCCCGCGGACACGCGGCCCCTCTTCACCACCGCGTTCCTGGGCCTCTTCCGCGTGCTGCACTACCTGACGCACGTGGACCCGGAGGCGCAGCCGCCCGTGCCGCGCCGCGTGCGCGTGCTCCTGTCCCTGGTGCGCGGCGAGGTGTCCGCCGTCGCCAGCTACCTGCACACGGACCTGTCTCCCAAGGCCGGCCCCAAGCACCTGCAGGCCGCCACGCTGCGCGCCGCGCGCGACCTGGCCCGCGAGACGGACCGCATCTCCCGCGAGGTGCTGGTGGACCTGGACCGCGACCCCGCCGCCCCGCTGCGCGCCGCGGAGGCCTTCACCACGCTCCTTCGCCAGCAGATCGTCGCGCTGGTGGACGCGCTGGCCCCCAACGGCTCGCTGGGGGATGAAGCCTTCGGTCACCTCACCAGCGCCCAGGACGCCGCGCTGCGCCTGCGCAAGGACCTGTGGGTCTACGCCCAGCTGTGCCGCGCGGCTGAAAGCCACCTGCGCTCGGAGGACGTGGCCGCCGCCGAGCGCGTGCTGGAGGCCCTCAAGTCGTTCCTCGACTACTTCCACGACGGCGGCTACCAGCTGCTGCGCTACGCGGACTACGACGCCTTCGACCGCTTCACCTCGCTGCTGGTGGAGCTGCCCTGGCCCCCGGAAGGCCCCGGCATCCGCAGCCGCCTGGCGGAGGACCTCCGGCGTTTCTCGCAGACGCTGGAGACCACCTTCCACGCCGTCAGCCGCCGCTCGCTCCTCCAGGGCCGCGGCTTCGACAGGCCGGACGCGGAAGCCCTGCGCGACCGCTTCCTGCCGCCTGCTCGCTGACCCACCCTCTGCGTCACGATTCCCGTCAAGCCCCGGACTCCCCGTATGTCCGGGATGTGCGTTTGCTTCCGGGCACTCGCCTGCGATAGAGACGCGCCCCTGTCACGTGGGTGACACGCACTCCGGGTTGGCGTGAAACCATTCGGGTGCCCCGGGGTTCGAAGGATGAATTCCGGACATCGCTGTCACGGTGGGAGGCGCAGTGGTGGGTTTCCCAAGAGGGGTGTCTGGGCTCCGGGCCCTGCCGTCCCCTGTCCCGGCGTCCCGTGCGCCAGCAGTTCCAGGGGGTTGGGAAGGGCGGGGCCTCCTTTTCAGGCAATTCTTGTGTCACGGCCGCGTGGCATGTTGATTGCTTTTATGCGCAGCGCGTCAGGCCGCCGTGGAACGGCCTGACGGGGCCATACCCCGCGTATGTCAGTACGAAGCAGTCCCTAGAGGCGACACCGACATGCTCCAGTTCAACGACTTCCAGCGCACCCTCTCCCAGCCGGCCATCTGCCGCGGCGTGGGGCTCCACTCCGGGTTGCCCGTGACGCTGACCCTGAAGCCCGCGCCCGCGGGGCATGGAATCGTCTTCGTCCGCACGGACCTGGAGCGCCCGGTGAGCATCCCCGCGCTGGCGGAGTACGTGGTGGACACGTCGCTGGCCACCACGCTGGGCCGCGACGGCGTGAAGGTGGGCACGGTGGAGCACCTGATGTCCGCGCTGGCGGCGCTGGGCATCGACAACGTGCGCGCGGAGCTGGACGGGCCGGAAGTGCCCATCATGGACGGCAGCGCCGCTCCCTTCACGCACGCCATCATGGAGGCCGGGTCGCACGAACTGGACGCGCCGCGCGAGTACCTGGTCATCAAGAAGAGCGTGGCGGTGACGGACGGCGACAAGCAGGCCTCGCTCACCCCCGCCCGGCGCTTCCGCATCAGCTGCACCATCGACTTCGAGCACCCCGTCATCCAGGGCCAGTCCTTCGACGTGGACGTGAACGACCGGGGGTTCTCGCGTGAAATCTCGCGCGCCCGCACCTTCGGCTTCCTGCGTGACGTGGAGAAGCTCAAGACGCTGGGCCTGGCGCGCGGCGGCTCGCTGGAGAACGCCGTCGTGGTGGACGAGGCCGCCATCCTCAACCCGGACGGCCTGCGCTTCCCGGACGAGTTCGTGCGCCACAAGATCCTGGACGCCATCGGCGACGTGTCGCTGTTCGGCCGGCCTGTCATTGGCCACATGACGGCGTTCAAGACGGGCCACGCGCTCAATCACAAGCTCGTGCGCAAGGTGTTGGCGGACCCCTCCAGCTTCGACATCGTCACGGCGCGCCGCCGGGACGTGGAGGGGCGTGAGCCGGGCCGTGGAAGCCTCGCGGGCGCGTTGGAGCTGGAGCCCCTGGTCGCCTGAACGACAGACTGGCAATTCCTTGCCAGTCCCGGGGACCTCTATTAAGTCGGCGGGCTATGTCCATGCGCTCTACTCGCATCGCCCTGGCCGCCCTCCTCGCGGCATCCCTCACCGCCGGCTGCAACAAGGAGAAGGCGCCGGCCAATGCCCAGGCGCCCGCCGCGCAGGTCCAGGCCGCCAACGCCACGGAGCCGGCGCCGGACACCGTGGTGGCCACCTTCGGCAACAACGAGAAGGTCACCTTCGGTGAGCTGAACGAGCGCATCAAGGAGCCGCTGGCGAACCTGGACAAGCAGAAGTTCCAGCTGCGCAAGCGCGGCCTGGAAGGGCTCGTCACGGAGCGCCTGGTGAAGGCCGAGGCGACCAAGCGCGGCATCACCGAGGACCAGCTGCTCAAGGCGGAGATCGACGACAAGATCCCCGCGCCGCCGGAAGAGAAGATCAAGGAAGTCTTCGACGGCGCCAAGGGTCAGCTGCCTCCGGGCGCGACCTACGAGCAGATGAAGCCGCAGATCGTGGAGTTCCTGTCCGGCCAGCAGAAGCAGGAAGTGGCCCAGAAGTTCTTCGACTCGCTGCGCGCGGGCGCCAACGTGAAGTACGAACTGCCCGAGCCCCCGCGCCCGCCCGCGGAGCGCAAGCAGGTGGCCGCCACCGGCCCGGCCAAGGGTCCGGAGAGCGCGCCGGTCACCATCGTGGAGTTCAGCGACTTCCAGTGCCCGTTCTGCAGCCGCGCCATCGGCACGGTGGACGAGGTGACGAAGCTCTACGGTGACAAGGTGCGCCTGGTGTTCCGCCAGTTCCCGCTGGACTTCCACCAGCAGGCGCAGAAGGCCGCCGAGGCCTCGCTGTGCGCGAACGAGCAGGGCAAGTTCTGGGAGATGCACGACAAGCTCTTCGCCAACCAGAAGGCGCTGGGCGTGGATGACCTGAAGAAGTACGCGGGCGAGCTGAAGCTGGACACCGCCAAGTTCAACACCTGCCTCGACTCCGGCGCGACGGCCGCGACGGTGAAGTCCGACATGGCGGACGGCTCCAAGGTGGGCGTCACCGGCACGCCGGCGTTCTTCATCAACGGCATCATGCTGTCGGGCGCGCAGCCCCTGGACGAGTTCAAGAGCATCATCGACGCGGAGCTGAAGGGCGCGAAGTAGTCCGTAGCGTCTGCAGGGAGGGATGCGGTGGCGTCCAAACCCAGGGCCACGCCCCGCGTGAGCGGTGAGGCGGCTTCGCTCGAACTGGAGCGGCCGCTCGCCGCTGTCGTCTCTCCCACCCGGCCCCTTTCGGCGCACTTCCTGGCGCCGGAGGGGCTGGTGCTCCTCCCGGAATCCCACGGCGCGGCTGGCTTCTTCGCCGGCAGCCTGGGGACGCTCTCGGTCGAGGAAGTGTTTGCCCAGATTCTTTCGGGCATCCGCACCGGCCAGCTCGTCGTGCAGCACGGCACCGTGCGCCGCACGGTGGCCTTCCGCGACGGGCAGGTGGTGTTCGCCACCTCCAGCGAGCGCTGGGAGCGCCTGGGCGCGGTGATGGTGCGGCTGGGGCTTCTGACGGAAGCGCGGCTCACCCAGGCGCTGGCGCAGGTGACGCCCGCGCGCCGCATTGGCCAGGTGCTCACGTCGCAGGGGCTTGTCTCCGAGGCCAGCCTCTACAGCGCCATGACGTTCGTGGTGCGTGAGGTGGTGCTCAACCTCTTCGAGATGGTGGAGGGCAGCTTCCTCTTCCTGGAGTCGAAGTCCCCCGCCGTGGACGCGGTGAAGCTGCCGGAGCGCACGCGCGACCTGGTGCTCACCGGCATCAAGCGCGCGGAGGAGACGGGCCGCCTGCGCCGCCGCTTCCCGGACGACATGCGCGTGACGCCCGGCCCCCAGGGCGCGCTGCCCGGCGAGGAGGCCCTGTTCGCGAAGCTGGGCGAGGGCACGACGCTGGGCGCGCTCCGGGCCGCCTACGCGGGCAGCCAGTACGCCTTCTACAGCGGCGTGGAGGAGGCGGTGCGCGGCGGCCACCTGTCCGTACAGGCCGCGGAGGCGCCTCCTGTTCCAGGTCCCGCGGTGGAGGGCATGGCCTGGGAGCTGTTGTCCGCGGAGGAGCGCTACAACCTCCTCCTGTCGCTGGTGCACCGCGCGCTGCGCGAGGCGGGCCGCGACGTGGACCTGCTGCGCGGCTTCGTGGAGTCGCCGCCGCCCGGACTGGAGGAGGCCTACCAGGGCGTCACGCTGGGGCCGGACGGACGGGTGGACGTGGCCCGGCTGCGCGCCAACGTGTCCACCAGCGGCGGCGAGGCGGTGGGCCGGGCGATGGCGCTGGAGGCGCTGGACGCGTTCGTGTCCTACGCGCTGTTCTCCGCGCGCAACGTGCTGCCGGCGGACGTAGCCGAGCGGCTGGCCAACACCTATCGCACCCTCCAGGGCGGCCTGTCGTAAGGCCGCTCCCGGGCGCGAAGTTTCCACCGTCTGACAGCACACACCGCCCCCGTGTGCCCCTGGCGGGCCCGGAGGTGGGTGTCCACGTTCCTCCCCACGGCTGGCGGCTGGCGGGGGACGAGCGACATGGGCGCGATGCGGATGTTGGGTTGGGGTGTGCTTCTGCTGAGCACGGCGTGTGGCGCGTCCCGGACGGCGGTGACGAAGGCGGAGCCCGGCACGGGTGGTTCCGGCATGGCGTCGGACGAGTCCGCTATCGCGTCCACCACGCGGCGCTACGTGGACGAGGACCTGGGCTTCGAAATCATCCGGCCCACGGCGGAGTGGCAGCTGGATGAGACGAACGAGCGCACCCCGGAGGGGCTGGCGATTCCCGTCATCCTGCGCCACCGCGTGACAGGGGCGCAGGTGGTGCTGCAGGTGGCGCCCGGCGTGGCCACGCCCGTGCAGTTCGCGGAGCGGCTGACGCAGGGGCTGCGCCAGCAGCCGGGCTTCACCACCACGGATCCGCAGCCCATCGCGCTGTCGGACAACGCGGTGGGATTCGACTTCCAGGTGGGCGAGGGCGTGCGCGGCAAGGTGGCCGTGCGCGAGGGCAACTCCGGCCGCGTGCTGATGATGCTGGCCACCTGGCCCACGGAGGCCACCGCTGGCATCACGGAGAGCGTGGACGCCCTGATGGCGGGCGTCCGTCCACTCCCGGAGCCGAGCGTGGCGGTGCGGGCACCCAGCGTGCCTGAAAAGGAGCCCGGCGACCCGCGCTAGCCGGCGCGAGGAATCGGGCTTCAAGGCTCCACGCGGATGCCCGCGCGGAGCCCGGCGATGCTTCGCAAAGGACTCCGCGCGGAGTTCGGCGACGCTCCGCGAAGGACTCCATGCGGAGCCCGGAGGCTCCACGGGGACTACGCGCGGGCCGGCTTGCCCTTGGTGGCCTTCGGAGCCTTGGCGGCCTTGGGGGCCTTCGCGGGCGCCTCGGCCTTGGTGGGCTCCGGCTGCGAGGCGATGCGCGCGGCCTGCTGGCGGACCAGCTCCACCAGCGTGCGCGCGCCAACGCCCGTGCCGCCCTTGTTGAGGTAGCCGCGCTCCTTGGGGCTGTTGGACGGACCGGCGATATCCAGGTGCACCCAGGGCGTGTCGCCCACGAACTCCTTGAGGAAGAGGGCCGCGTTGATGGCGCCGCCCCAGCGCTCGCCGGAGTTCTTCATGTCCGCCACGTCGGAGCGCAGCGCGTCCTTCTGCAGGTCGCTGACGGGCAGGCGCCACATCTCCTCGCCCGCGGCGCGCGCGGCGGTGAGCACGCTGTTCACCGTGTCGTCGTCGTCGCCGAAGGCGCCCACGATGTAGCTGCCCAGCGCCACCATGCACGCGCCCGTGAGCGTCGCCAGGTCGATGATGGCGGACGGCTCGTGCTCGCCGGCCCAGGTGAGCATGTCACCCAGCACCAGGCGGCCTTCCGCGTCCGTGTTGGTGATCTCCACCGTCTTGCCGGAGCGCGCGGTGAGGATGTCACCGGGCTTGTACGCCGTGCCGGACGGCATGTTCTCGCACGCGCCGATGAAGGCATGCACGGGGAAGGGCGGCTTCACCACGGAGCCGATGACCTTCATCGCGGCGAGCACCGCGGCGGAGCCCGCCATGTCCGTCTTCATCTCCACCATGCCCTCGGTGGGCTTGAGCGACAGGCCGCCCGAGTCGAACGTGATGGCCTTGCCCACCAGCGCCAGCGGGGCGCGCTTCGCGTCCTTCGCGTTCTTCGGCGTGTAGACCAGGTGGATGAGCCGAGGCTCCTGCACGCTGCCGGCGGTGACGCCCAGGAACATGCCCATGTTCAGGCGCTCAATCTCCTTGCGCGCGCCAATCTCCGCGGTGAGCCCGCCTTCCTTGGCGGCCTGCTGCGCGGCCTGCGCCAGCTTCGTGGGGGTCACCACGTTGGGGGGCTCGTTGACCAGGTCGCGCGCCCAGTTGACGGCCTCCGCCAGCTTGAGGCCCAGGTGGAGCGCGTCATCCAGCGCGCGCGACTTCTCCGTGCCCTCCGGCAGGGACAGCGTGGCGCGGGTGAGCTTGGGAGCGCCCTTGTCCTCGCGCGCGGAGGACTTGTACTTGTCGAAGCGGTAGACGCCCAGCTCCAGGCCCTCCACCACCGCGCGCACGGCCAGCGCCGCGTCGTCCGTGGCGGGCACGCGGAAGCCGATGGCGGTGGCCTTCAGCCGCTGCGCCGTCTTCGCCGCGCGGCCCGCGGCCAGCCGCAGCACCTCCGGCTGGAAGCGCGCGCGGTTGCCCAGGCCCAGGAGCAGGACGCGGTCCGCGCCCAGCTTCCCCAGCGTGTGCACGAGGAAGGACTGGTCCACCTTGCCCTTGAAGCCCTCCTGGGTGGCGGCGGCGCGCAGCTTGCCGTCCAGCGCCGCATCCGCAGCCGTCAGCGGCGCGGGGGCGGAATCACCCAGCTCGCCCTCGAAGAGGGGGATGACGAGCAGCTCACCGCTCACCGGCGCGGCTTCACCGGAGACGAGACTGAATTGCATGGCGACTTGGACTCCTGGACAGAGGGAGGGGGTGATCCGAGGGGCGCGACTGTAGACGCGCCGCGTGTTGCTCGCAAAGCGCTGGTTGCCACTCGGGCATTGCAATGCCCCTGCGCGCTGGATAGCTGTGCACTCCCAATGCCCACCCTGTTGCTGCATCTGACGGCCATCGAACGGTTGGCGGCCCACCCGGACGGGCTCCCCGCCGACTGGGTGCGCGCGCTGTCGGAGGACCTGCCGTACGCGCGCTTTGGCGCGGCGCTGCCGGACCTGCCGCTGTGCGCAGGCGTGCGCGGGGGCCTGGGCGTGATGATGCAGCCAGAGGCCGGCTGGCCCCCCTTCGCGCGGCTGTACCACGAGCGCGCCCCGGTGGGCCTGGGCCTGAAGATGGCGGAGCTCGTCGCCTCGGGCGCCCTCGTGGGCACGGAGGCGGGCCTGGCCATCCTCGCGGGGTATTTCACCCACCTGAGCCTGGACCGGCGCCTCCACCCGCTGGTGGACCAGCTGGTGCTGCGCCACCGCCGCAAGGGCGAGCGGGCCTCGGACGCACGGCGTCAGGTGGAGTGGGCCCAGACGCTCTTCTTCCTGCGCCAGCAGGACGGCACGGATGGCGTGGGCACCGCCCGCATCCGCGAGAAGTTCCAGGTGGTGAAGAGCTCTGGCATCCCGCTGCGAGGCATTGGCCGGGGCATCTACGAACTGGTGCGCCTGGCGTCGCAGGACCGCGTGGGGCAGGCCCCCACCAAGGCGGAGCTGGACGGCTGGGTGCGCGGTCTCTACGTCTCCGGGCTCTTCCTCTCCAGTCCGCTCGGCCGCACACGGGCCCTCCCGGCGTACTCGCAGCTCTCCTTCCAGGAGCTGTACCGCAATGATCACTTTGACTTCGCGGTGGAGCTGGACGCCGCGCTGGAGGTGACGCGCGGGCTGCTTCGAAAACTGCACGGCTACATGGCGCGCGGCACCTACACGCCGCGCACACGCGCGCGGTTCATGGAGGAGTTTCCAGAGGGAACGCTGGGCGCCACCGCCGCGTAGTGAACGGATCCGCACGGCCCGCGTCTCGGGCCTGTGTTCGCGTGCAGGGCATCCAGCCGATCGAGCAGGTTGCCCTCCGGGGCGTGGCGCTATCCGAAGCGGGGAGTGCCTCCTATCCTCGATAGGGAATGACAGTCTTGCTCCTCATGGCGGCGGGTGTGTTGGCGGG
>NZ_RAWF01000136.1:0-26907 GCF_003612075.1 Corallococcus sp. CA041A | reverse complement strand
AGAGGGGGACATCGGATGGGCAAGGTGGCAGGGGCGGTGGGGGTGGTGTTCATGCTCGGAACCAGCATCGTGGGCCTGATGGGGGCCTCGCTGGGCAACGGCGTCGAAGCGGGTGTGCTGGGCATGGTCGGCCTGGCCCTGTACGGCGGCAGCTCGCTCTTGAGCGGCAGGGCGGCGGAGCCCGCGGGCGTCGCGAAGCAGGCGTAGCGCCACAAGCCAGCGCTGACTGAAGCGCTGTAGGAAGCACAGGGCCTTCGGGCCGGATCAGCAAAGTGGGGAGCCAGGCTTCCCCCGCTGCCGGCCCGTGGGCCCGTGTCGTATCCGGGCCCTGCCCTCCCCTTCACGTCAAGGCTGACGAGGCTCGGCTTCCGGAGCGTGGGAGGCCTGCGCGTCCGGCAGCGCGCGCGGCTCCTGGACGGAGGCTCGCGGCGGCACCTCCTGCTCCGGCAGCGGCTGCTGTGCGGTGCCCTGCGATTCCTGACGGCGCAGGCGCACGGCCCGGCTCCACAGGGCGATACCGGCCCACGCGCCCACGAGCGCGGCCGGCACGGCCACGACATGGGGCCAGTAGAGCGCCACGCCCGCCAGGGCCAGCGGCACCAAGCCCGCGCCGAAGACGACCTTGGATTCGGTGCGGCCCAGCTCGCGGTGGTTGGTGACGGCGGCGCCCACGGTGTTGCCCAGGCGCACCGCGCCCGCAGCCGCGCGGCTCATGCTGCCCCGCCGGCCGCGAGTCCCACGCTGTGCACGCGGCAGCGGAGGCGCGGCGCTCATGCGACGCGCCCTTCCACTGAGCACCACCTCCGTCGCGTGCTCCAGGTCCTGGAGGTACATGTCCTCCATGCACCGGGCGAAGGGCGCGTCCTCCACGGCGACGTCGATTTCGGAGTTACCCAGCCAGCTGGCGGGGTTGAGGTTGGACGAACCGACGCGCGCCCAGGTGCCATCCGCCACCGCCGTCTTGGCGTGGAGCATGGTGCCATTCCATTCATAGACGCGGATGCCGGCCTCCAGCAGGGGGCGGTAGCCGGCCTGGGTGAGCGGGCGAAGCGCGGGGATGTCGCTGCTGCCGGGCACGAGCAGCCGCACATCCACGCCGTCGCGCGACGCGGCCCGCAGCGCCTGCACATAGGTGGCGGTGCCCACGAAGTAAGCGTCGGTGAGCCACAGCCGCTTGCGCGCGAGCGAAGCGATGAGCTGGTCCACGCGGAAGAGGCCCGCGCTCCAGGGCACGCCGGCCACCACGCGAAGGGACACGTCGCCCATGGTCAGGGAGGCGCGAGCGGACAGGCAGCCCTCTTCATCTAGAGGAGGGCCCACGGTGCTCCACCCCTGGGCGAAGGCGCGCACCAGGTCCGCCACTGCGGGGCCGCGAATCTCCAGGCCGGTGTCGCGCCAGGGGGCCACGCCCTTCTGCTCGTCGCCCACCCACTTGTGGCTCACGCACAGGCCGGAGACGAAGCCCACCTCGCCGTCCACGGTGAGCGTCTTGCGGTGGTTGCGGCCCAGCCACGCCAGGGGCCGGTCGAACTGGAAGGGATTGAAGCAGCGCACCTCCACGCCCGCGTCGCGCAGGGTGCGCCAGTAGTCGCGGGACGCGGGGCCCAGGCAGCCCAGCCAGTCATAGAGGACGCGGACCTGCACGCCGTCGCGAGCACGGGCGGCCAGCGCGTCCGCGAAGGCACGGCCCACGTCGTCGTCCTCGATGATGTAGTTCTCGAAGAGGACGGAGCGCTGGGCCTGCTGGATGGCGCGCAGCCACGCGGGGTAGTTCTCGCGAGCGTCGCGCAGCAGGTGCACGTCGTTGCCCGGCACGAGCGGTGCGCCCGCGGCGCGGGAGAAGACCTGTTCGGCGAGGTTGTGCTGCCGGCCGCTGATGCCCGATGACTTCACGATGCCCACGGCGTGTCTCCTCGGGAAATCGGGGCGCGCCCGAAGGCTCTGGGTGAGGTGCGGTCCCCTTGGGACGGTCGCAAGGGCTTCGCGTGAACGGATTCCAGCGCGCTCGCGGCAGCGTCGAGGGCCTGGCTGCCCGGCTGACCTCCCCTCGAGTCCGGGGACCGGGGGATGCGCTGTGTGGCGCGGGGATGCATGAGCAACCTCTCCACGAGGACGATGTCCGACGGATTCCTGCTTCCTACCCTTTCCCGCGCGTCTCCGCCCAGGGGGACGGGCGAGGAGGAGACGAAGGCGTGAACGAATCAGCCCCTGCCCTGCCCCGCCTGTCGTTCGACTTCCCGGAAGGCGCCGACTTCAGCAACAGCGTGAACCACGAGTGGCTCCTGACCAACGGCCGAGGGGGCTACGCCTCCGGCACGGTGGTGGGCTGCAACACGCGCCGCTACCACGGCCTGTTCATCCCCACGTTGGAGAAGCTGGGCCGCACGGTGCTGATGGCGCGGATGGAGGAGACGGCGCTGGTGGACGGGGAGCGCTACCGGCTCACGTCCGAGGAGCACGAGGACGGCACCACGGTGGAGGACGGCGCGAGGCACCTGCGGCACTTCCACCTGGAGGGACTGATTCCCGTCTGGGAGTACGCGGTGGGGCGTGCGCGGCTGAGGCGCCGCTGCGTGATGGTGCACGGCGAGGACACGGTGTTCCTCGCGTGGGAGCACCTGTCCGGTCCGGAGGTGACGCTGCACCTGCGGCCGTTCCCGGTCATGCGCCCGCATGACGGGCCGCTGTTGAAGGCCGTGGGAGAGCCCGTCGTCACGCTGCGAGGCCCACTGGTGGAGCTGCGCAACGGAGAGGACGGTCCGATTCAGCGGATGCGGCTGTATGCGGACGGGCCCACGCCGTACGTGAGCCTGGCGGAGACCTCCAGGCCCCAGCACCTGCGGACGGAGAAGGCGCGCGGCTATGACTTCACGGAGGTGCAGCACTCGCCGGGCTACTTCACGGCGACGCTGAAGCCCGGGGGCACGCTCTACTTCGGGCTCACGACGCAGGCGCCAGGGCACCTGCTGGAGAGGAATCCCAAGGAGGTATTCGAACGAGAGCTGGGGAGGCAGGAACGCCTGTTGGAGCGAGCCCCGGAGCATGGGCGCACGGGAGTGCCGGCGCGTCTGGTTTTGGCGGCGGACCAGTTCATCATCGATCCGCCAAGGCCCGCGGACGCCGCGTGGGCACGGTCGATGGGATTGGACGCGAGGAGCGTCATCGCGGGCTACCCGTGGTTCACGGACTGGGGCCGGGACACGATGATCAGCCTGGACGGGCTGACGTTGGCGACGGGGCGCTACCGCGAGGCGGCGGCCATCCTGCGCACGTTCGAGCACTACGTGCGGGACGGCCTGATTCCCAACTACTTCCCGGATGGAGAGAACGAGGGCGTCTACCACACGGCGGACGCGACGCTCTGGTTCTTCCACGCGGTGGACCGCTACCTGGAGGAGACGGGAGACGAAGCGCTCCTGCGCGACCTGTTCCCGACGTTGCAGGACATCGTGGCGCACCACCAGAAGGGCACGCGCTTCCACATCGGCGTGGACCCGGCGGACGGGCTCCTGCGGCAGGGGCAGGACGGCTACCAGCTCACCTGGATGGACGCGAAGGTGGAGGGCTGGGTGGTGACGCCGCGCCGGGGCAAGGCGGTGGAGATCAACGCGCTGTGGTTCAACGCCCTGCGCCTGATGGCGGGCTGGGCGGAGCGGCTGGGACTGGAATCAGGGCCGTACCGGGCCGCGGCGGAGAAGGCGCAGGGCAGCTTCAACCAACGCTTCTGGAACGAAGCGGGCGGGTGTCTCTACGACGTGGTGGACGGAGAGGATGGCCGCGAGGACGCGAGCGTGCGGCCGAATCAGGTCTTCGCCATCTCGCTCAAGCATCCGGTGCTCAAGCGAGACAAGTGGGCGCGGGTGCTGGAGGTGGTGCGCCGCGAGTTGGTGACGCCGGTGGGGCTGCGCAGCCTGGCGCCGGGGAGCAGGGACTACAAACCGAAGTACGACGGAGACCTGCGGGCCCGCGACGCGGCCTACCACCAGGGCACGGTGTGGGGCTGGCTGATGGGCCACTACGTGGACGCGACGTTGAAGGTGTCCCCGGACATCAAGGCCGCGAGGGCCCTGCTGTCTGGAATGGAGGACCACCTGTCACGCGCGGGGATTGGACAGATTTCGGAGATCTTCGACGCGACGGAGCCCTACCGTCCGCGAGGCTGCTTCGCTCAGGCCTGGAGTGTCGCTGAGGCACTGCGGGTGTTCAGCAAGACGAACCTGGGGTGATCAGTCTTCCGACACGAAGACGGCCTCCTGCTCGGCTGCGCCCCTGGGAGTCGAGACACAGCGGAGCAGGAGGTCTTTCATTCGCGGCCCCTCCATGAAGAGGAATCCCATTCACGGTCGAGCCACACGCGTGTCAGGGCCAGCATTCGTAGACGTTGAACGAAAGCCAGTCCCCGAGGATAGAGCACCGTTCACCCAACGAGCACGTCTGCCCCTCCGGCTGTGAGGATAGGCACCGGTCCCCGAGGGCGGGGCAGCTGCCGTAATTGCACCCGCCCGGGCAGTAGTCGTAGCACGACTCCACACTCGACAGGTGCAATGTGCCAGTCTGGGCGATGCAAGCTCCGTTACTGCACGTCCAACCTGAGGAACAGGTCTGGACCAGGGTGTCGGTGGAGCCGCAGGTGCCTCCACCGCAGCCGGTACCGGTCACCCTCCGGACGTCATTGCCGCTGCAGTAGGTGCTGCTCCCGGTGGAGCACGTCTGGACCAATGAGTCCGAGGAACCACAAGCCCCCCCACTGCAGCCGGTGCCCGTGCTCCTGCGGACATCATTGCCGCTGCAATAGGTGCTGCTCCCGGTGGAGCACGTCTGGACAAGTTGCTGGCTGGATGCGCAGGAGCCACCGCTGCAGCCGCTATTGACCGTTCTATAGACGGTATTGCCGCTGCAGTAGGAACTGCCGACGCCCGTCTGACACGTCTGGACGAAGTTGTCGGTGGAGTCACACGAGCCACCGCTACAGCCGGTGCCCGTGGTCTGACGGACGTCGTTGCCACTGCAGTAGGTGCTGCTCGACGTTGAGCACGTCTGGACCAGGGTGTCGCTGTAGCCACAAGAGCCACCGCTGCAACCCGTTCCCCTGCTCCGGCGGACGGAGTTGCCGCTGCAGTAGGTTTCGCTTGAGGTGGAGCACGACTCGATGAGTTGCTGCGTGGACGCGCAGGCATTGTTGACGCAGCCACCGTAGACGGTCTGGTAGGCGCCATTGCCGCTGCAGTAGGGCCCGCTGGTCCCCGTCTGACAGGTCTGGACCAGGGTGTCGGTGGAGGTGCAGGCACCGCCACTGCACGTGCCGGTGCCGGTAGTCCTCCGCAGGTTGTTACCGCTGCAATAGTCGGTGCTCGCGGTGGAGCAACTCAGGGCCGTTCCTCCGCAGGTGCCCGAGCCGTTGCACACGTCGCCCGTCGTGCAGGCGTTGCCGTCGTCGCACAGGGTTCCCGCGGCCTTCGACGGATAGGTGCACACGCCATTGCTATACGTCCCCGGCGAGCCATGGCAGGCGTCCGGCGGCGTCGTGCAGGCCGGCGCGCCCGCGCAGACTCCCGCCCCGTTGCACACGTCATTGAGCGTCCCACCATTGCCATCATCACAAGCAGTGCCCGCGGCCTTCGGCGCATAGGTGCACGCACCATCGCTGCACGTACCCGCCGCCGCGTAGCACTGCCCGGGCGGGCTGTTGCAGCTCACCGGCGTCCCCGCGCACCCACCAGCCCCGTTGCACGTCTCCTCCACCGTGCACGCGTCTCCGTCATCACAAGCGGCGCCCGAAGCCTTGTACGCGTAGGAGCACGCGCCATCGCTGCCGCACGTGCCCGCCGCCGCGTAGCACTGCCCGGGCGGACTGCTGCAACTGGTGGCACTTCCCGCGCACACGCCCGCACCGTTGCACGCGTCCTCCCCGGTGCACGCATCCCCGTCATCACAACTGGTGCCCGAGGCCTTCGGCGCGTAGCTGCAAACCCCGTTGCCGCACGTCCCGGCCGCCTGGTAGCACTGGTTGGGAGGGCTGTTGCAGCTCACCCCTGCGCACGCGTCATACACATACGTCTCCGCCGTCTTCAGGCTCGCGCCGCTGGCGCCGATTCCACCTATCACCAGCACCTTCCCCCGCCCCTCCAGCGGCACCGCCACGTGCACGTACCGCGCGCTCCCCATCGCGGTCGTCGCACTCCACAGCCGGGTGTCCGGGGCATACACCTCCGCACTGCCCAGCGCGTTCGTCGCCGCGCTGCCGTACATGCCTCCGGCCACCAGCACCTGTCCCGAGCTCAGCGGCGCCGCCGTGTGCAACTCGCGCGCGGTGCCCAGCGCACCCGCCGCGCTCCACTGTCCCGTGCTCGGGTCGTATTCCTCCGCCGTCGCCACCAGCCCGGTGCTGCTATTGCGCCCGCCCACCACCAGCACCTTGCCGGAAGGCAGCAGCGTCGCCGTGTGGTTGTGGCGCGCGGTCGACAGGCTTCCCGTCGCCATCCACGTATTGCTCGAGGGCGTGTACAGCTCCGCGCTCGTCAGGCTGGTGCTCGCTCTTCCTCCCACCACCAGCACCTGGCCCGAGGGCAGCAGCGTCGCCGTATGGTTGCGTCGCGGCATTGCCAGACTCGCCCCCGCGCTCCACGTGCCGGAGGCCGGGTCATACACATCCACCTTGCCTTGCGGTCCCGAACCGTTCCCGCCGCCCGCAACCAACACCTTGCCCGAGGGCAGCAACGTCGCCGTCAGGGAGTCCCGTGCCACTCCGGTGGCGAAGCTGCCAGCGGAAGTCCAGGCATTGGAGGCCGGGTCATAGAGGGCCGTGGAAGCCAGACGGCCCGTCGCGTTCTCCCCGCCCGCCACCAGCACCTGGCCCGAAGGCAGCAGCGTCGCGGTGAGGACCTGCCGGGGCTCCGGCATGGGGGCCGCGGCCGTCCAGGTGCCCGTACCCGAGTCGTAGAGCGTCGTGGAGGACAGATACCCGCTGGTGTTGTACCCGCCCGCCACCAGCACCTTGCCTGAGTCCAGAGCCACCGCCGCGTGGTACTTGCGAGACTCCGCCATGTCCGCCGTCGCTTCCCATGCCTCCACCAGGGCGGAATCGCCGCGAGCAAGCGACGGCTCTTCGGGCAGCTTGCTACAGCTGACAACCCCACAGACAAAAGCCAACAGCAGAGCCCGGCCGGCTCGCATTGTGTGCATGACATCTCCGTGAATGGAGGCGGCCTCACGCCTCCCTTTGACTTGCTTTGGAGACTCAGCCTGCCTCACCCTCCGTGAAAAACACAATCGGCCGATATCAAAACCCCAACCTGGGAGGTCTGACTCCGGAGCACGCACAATGACTCCGGATGAGTCATCACAGCCCCAGCAGCGCAAGGTCTCGGAGTTCAGCAAGACAAGCAGCAGGTGCTCAGGTGTTCTTGAGCTTCCGCAACCATCGAGCGGACTTCGCATGTCCCAGGCTCGCGGCATCACGAAAGTGACGCATGGCGCGCGCCTTGGACCTGGGCACGCCCTCGCCGTTCGCGAACATCAACCCCAGGTTGAACGACGCGCTGGGATGCCCCTGCCCCGCCGCCAGCCGAAACCAGGCAAAGGCACGCAAGGCGTCCGTCGGAAGGCCCACGCCATTGGAATAGTTGTAGCCCAGGGCCAACTGCGCTTCCGCGTAACCGCCCTTCGCGGACATTTCGTAATACGCATTGGCTCGCTTCAGGCTCTTGCGGACGCCCTTTCCCAGTTCATACGCAAGACCGACGTTGTAGGCCGGAATCGCGTGTCCCTGCCGTGCATGCTTCCGGTAGATCCGGACCGCTTCCTGCTGCTGATGGGCCTCGGTGCTCTCGAACAGGAGATACGCCAGGTTTCCCTCGGCGACGGCGAATCCCAGGGCGGCAGCCCGGCGATACCAGGCTTCCGCGAGGGCCTTGTCCTTTCGGGCCCCCCTGCCATTGTCATAGGCGAGGCCCAGGTTGAAGGCCGCGACATCGTCTCCCAATGCGGCTGCTTTCTCCGTCCACATCCGGGAGCGCTTTGGATCACGCCGGACGCCATCTCCGTAGAGGAAATGGAGCCCCACGTTCGTCATGGCCTCCATCTTCCCGAGCCGCGCCGCCGTGAGGTACGCCTTCGAAGAGGGCCTTGCGGTCGTCAGGCCGCATCTCCTCGATCGTCCACGCCCTGCCCATGGCCGCATCCGCCAGGGACCGGACGGCAGGAGCCTTCCTTCTCACGCGCGTTTCCATTCCGGCCTACACGACATGAGCCAGACAGACCTGACCCGTGCGGTCATCACCCCTGCGAATGCGCGCGGCCTGAAACGTGTGCGGCAGTTGGGTTCCCAGCTCGACTCCGTTCGCTGGGAAAAGCTTTGCTTTGACCCGTCAGGCGCCCGGCTGCTCGCGAAAGCCGCCTCCCTCCTGCGGTGGTGGAACCTGGACACGGCAACGGACGTCGCCAGCGGCTCGGTAGAGTTGAAGATGGAGCCCATCGAGGCCCTCTTCCACGGTTCGAATCACATCGTGACCGCGGGTCCGCCGGTCGCGGAGGCCGCTGTCGCCTGGCGGCCTCGGCTCATGGCCTTCTCCACGACGGACGGCTCGCTCTGGCGTGAGGAAACCCTCTCCGCGCCCGCCACCGGGCTGGCCATGTCCCGAGATGGCATGCTGCTGGCCATCCTGGAACGTGGCGAGGCCCTCCTCTGGGACGTGGCAGGCTGGAAACGAATTCGTGACCTGCCAGGCGTTGAGTGGCACGTCGAGGTCAAGGCGTGCGCATTCTCCCGTGACTCACGCTTCGCGGCGGTGATCGTAACGGATTACGATCATGACCAGGCGGCGCTCTACCTCTGGGACCTGAAGGCGAGCTCTCATCCCTGGGTTCATCCCCTGGGGTTTCAGTTCGCGGCGAGCGTTGCATTCCATCCCACGCGGCCCCTGCTTGTCGCGAGAGGGGTCCGCGAGGTCGTGGTGATGGATGTGCATGAGCGTCGCGTCCTGGGGACGTTCAACGACTACAATCATTACGTGAGCAACCTCGACTTCAGTCCGGACGGAGACTTGATGGTCTCGTCCACTGATACCTATGGCTTCATGCTCCACGACTTCGATACCGGCGAGGAGCTGTTCCGCCACTCGGACGAGAGTGAGTTCCCTACGGGAGATGCGGTCTTCTCACCCGATGGCCGATTCATTGCCTTGGCCCAGGGAGATGGAACCGTGGGCCTTTGGGGTGTGAGCCCCGTGGCTTGACGCTCCAAAACCAGACGTGCCATGAACCCCTCTGAGGTGGCGGGAAGGCCACTTCAGGGGGGGGAACATGATCAGGCTCATCCGGCCCATCATCGACGGCAACGCATTGGAGGCCCTGGCCATCTTTGTCGTGGTCCTCGTGGTGTGGTGGGTATTCTCCCTCATCACCGCGCCCACGACGGGCCACGCACCACCGGAGCCAGACGACCCTTCTGGCTCGCCGGGCTACGCGAAGGTGGCGCTGGGGCTTCTCGCGGCGACGCTGGTGCTGTGGGGGCTGTTCGCGCTCAGCGACAGCGATGGCCCTCCCGCTCCCGAGGGTGGGCTCCTCCACGTCGTGGCCACGGGCCCACGACCTGACCGCGACATCGTCCTGCGCGTGGATGACCAGCCCGTGGCGCCGGTGCTCCACGCCGACCATCACCTCGCGTTTCCGGTCCCCAGCGGTCGACATGCCGTCTTCCTGAAGGACTCGAGCGTCGACAGCTCCCGCGACTTCGAGGTCGATATCCGCGAGGGCGAGGCCCTCGTGCTGTCCGTCCATCCGGACCTTTGCCCCGTGCAGATCGACATGTCGGCCCTGACCTACGGCCAGCCCGCACGCTCCACTCGGACACCGCTGGACGGCGTCTACATCCGGACCCTGCCCGTGGTGGACGTATTCACCCAGACAGAGAGCCCCATGTGGCTTCCTCGGGGAGCGGTCCTCTCCTTCAACGAACTGCCGGATTCACTTTCCCCGGGTTCGAGCGCCAGCATCCTGATTCCCCTTCCCTGCTCCATGGCTCAAGACGACAGGGCCCTCTGGGCCGAGGCGCGGAAACGCTTCCCGGGACTCGACGACGCGGCCCGGCGTGTGGGCTACACGGAAGCGGATCCCACACGGCGTGAAGTCGCGGCGATGGACGAGGAGCGGGTCTTCGAGCTCTTCAAGCAACAGGGCGCGGCGCTGGCGCGCGAAACGCCCCCCTGAGCTAGGGTGCGCCGCCATGGCGACTCCGCGGTACTGGTTGATCAAGAGCGAGCCCTCCGTCTACGCGTACGCGAAGCTGGAGGAGGACGGCAGGACGGAGTGGACGGGCGTGCGCAGCTTCGAGGCGCGCAACAACATCCGGGCCATGACGCCCGGGGACCTGTGCCTCTACTACCACTCCAATGAGGACAAGGCCGTCGTCGGCGTGGCGTGCGTCCTCTCCAAGCCGGGCCCGGACCCCACCGCCCCCGGCGAGGACTGGGCCTCCGTGGACGTGGGCCCCGTGGTCGCCTTCACCACGCCGGTGACACTGGCCACCATCAAGGCCACGCCCGCGCTCAAGGACTTCCCGCTCATCACCCGCAGCCGCCTCAGCGTGACGCCCACCCCCGTGGAGCACTTCGAGCTCGTCCTCAAGATGGGCAAGACGCAGCTCCCGACGGCCGCCGCCGCCAAAGCCAGGCCGAAGCCGAAAGCCAAACCCAGAGCCCGCCCATGAGCGCAGCCCGCGAAGTCCGCGCCGACTTCGACCGAGCCTCCATCGTCGTGTATCAGGCCTACGCGGACGCCATCGCGGACGTGGCCGTGAAGCAGCAGAAGTTCGGCCCGCCGTTCTCCGTGGGCCGGATGACGTGGATCAAACCCAGCTTCCTGTGGCTCATGCACCGCTCCAACTGGGGCCGGAAGAGCGGCCAGGAGCGCACGCTCGCGGTGCGGATCAAACGCTCCGGCTGGGAGGAGGCGCTGTCCTCCGGCGTCCTCACCGGCTTCGAGCCGAAGGCGCACGGCTCACCGGACGCGTGGCGCAAGGCCTTCGACACCGCGCCCGTCCACATCCAGTGGGACCCGGAGCGCACGCTTCGAGGCGCGGGCCTGCCCCACGACAGCATCCAGGTGGGCTTGAGCCGCACCGTCATCCAGCGCTTCGTGGATGACTGGACCGTGTCCATCACCGACCTCACGCCCCTGGTCCAGAAGCTGCGCAAGCACCTGGACGACGGCCGCGCGGATCAGGCCACGCGCCACCTGCCGAAGGAGTCCGTCTACCCGGTCCCTTCGGACCTCGCCCGGCGACTGGGAATGTGACGGCGCGTCAGAGGAGTCCGCTCCTTCGACGCGAGTTGTTATGTTCCGGGCATGGCGGACATCCCCTCCCTGGAGACCCTGCGGACCCAAATCGAGCGCATCGACGAGGACGTCCTCGATGCGCTCCAGCGGCGCATGGCCCTGGCCGACGACGTGGCGCGCGCCAAGCTGGTGACGGCCTGGCCCTTCCGGGACCCGCAGCGCGAGGACCTGCTCCTGCGCAAGCTGCGCGGCCGGGCGGCGGAGCGCGGCCTGGATCCGCACGAAGTGGAGCGCCTCTACCGCGTCATCCTGGACATGTCCGTGGCCCGGCAGCAGGCCCTGGTCACCCGCCTGGACACCACGCCCCTGCGCGTGGGGTACCTGGGCGTCGAGGGCTCCTACAGCCACCTGGCCGCCCGCCAGCGCTACGGCCACCGGCCGGGCGGCGTGCTCCTCGCCGGTTTCGACACCGCCCGCCAGGCCGTGGAGGCCCTCAAGCAGAGCGAGCAGGACGTGCTGCTGCTGCCCATCGAGAACACCACCGCCGGCAGCATGAATGAGACGTACGACGTGCTCGCCGCGGGCGATGGCGTCATCACCGGCGAGGTGGTGAGCCAGGTGGACCACCGGCTGCTGGGCGTGAAGGGCGCGAAGCTGGAGGACCTGCGCGAGGTGCTGTCCCATCCGCAGGCCCTGGCGCAGTGCGAGGACTTCCTGCGCACGCACGTGCCCTGGGCCCGCGCCGTGCTTGGGCCAGACACCGCCGTCGCCGCGCAGATGGTCGCGGATCGCAATGACAGGACCGTGGCCGCCATCGCCAGCGAGTCCGCGGCGGGCCGCTTCGGACTCGAGGTGCTCGCCAGCGACCTGCAGCCCGGCTCGGACTTCACGCGCTTCGTGGAGGTCTCGCGACAGCCCACGCCGCTCGCGCCGGACGTGCCGTGCAAGACGTCGCTGCTGGTGGTGCTGGAGCACCGCCCGGGCGCGCTGGGCCAGGTGCTGCAGCGGCTCACGCAGCGCGGAGTGAACCTCTCCAAGCTGGAGTCGCGCCCCATCCCGGGCGCGCCGTGGAAGTACCGCTTCTACCTGGACGTGGAGGGCCACGCCGCGTCCGCCTCGGTGACGGCCGCGCTGGAGGATCTGCGCCCGCTCACATCGTCCCTGCGCGTGCTGGGCACCTACCCGCGCGCGGAGCCCATCGATGGCTGACACCGCCTCCCGCCGCATCGCCTTCCAGGGCGAGCGCGGCGCGTACGGCGACGAGGCCACGGGCGCGCTCTTCGGCGCCTCCGTGACACGCATCCCCTGCCCCACCTTCCGCGCTGTCTTCGAGGCCGTGGCCGAAGGCACGGTGGACGGTGGCGTGGTGCCCATGGAGAGCGCGCTCGCGGGACCGGTGGCGGAGGTGGTGGACCTGCTCCTGGAGTTCACCCCGGCCCTCTCCGGAGAACTTCGCCTTCCTGTGCGTCATTGTCTGCTGGCGCCGCCGGGCCGCACGCTGGAGGGCCTCACGCGCGCGCTGTCCCATCCGCAGGCGCTGGCGCAGTGCGGAGGCTGGCTGCGAAAGCACCACCTGCACCCCGTGCCCGAAGCGAACACCGCCGTGGCGGCGCGGCGCGTGGCGCAGGAGGTACTGGAGGGCACGGCGGCCATCGCCAGCCGGACCGCGGCGGAGCTCTACGGCCTCACCGTGCTGGCGGAGGGCATCGCGGACTCGCCGGACAACGCCACCCGCTTCCTCGCGGTGGGCCCGGCCGTGCCGCTGAACCTGGGCTCGCGATGGAAGACGTCGCTGGTGCTCACGCTCGACGACGGCCCTGGCGCGCTTGCTGGCGTGCTCACAGCCTTCGCCGCGCACGGGGTGAACGTCGCCCGGCTGGAGTCGAGGCCCGGCGGCGTCCGCGCCTGGGACTACCGCTGGTGCCTGGACGTGGAGGGCGCGGTCACTTCCGCGCCCGTGAAGACGGCCCTGGGCGAAGCCCGGAGCATGTGCACGTCGCTCCGGGTGCTGGGCAGCTACGCGCTCAGCGACTGACGGCCTTGGCCGGAGCGGCGGCCTGCGTCCCGTCGCCGTTGCTCACGGCCTCCGTGTACGCGGCGCGCACGATGTTCGTGTAGCGCTGGAGGGCGCCCAGCTGCTCCAGGCGCAGCGCCTGCGGCCCGTCGCACAGCGCCTTCTCCGGCGTGGGGTGGAAGTCCACCAGCACCATGGACGCGCCCGCGATGAGGCCCTGGCCAATCGCGTGGAAGATGTCCGGCAGCCCGTCCGGCGGGGCCTCCGCGCGGCCAATCGCGTGCGAGGGGTCCACGCACACCGGCATGCGCGTGAGGCGGCGCACCACCGGCACGTGCGCGAAGTCCACCATGTTGCGGTGCGGGTCGCCCAGGTGCGTCTTCACGCCGCGCAGGCAGAAGACGATCTTGGGGTTGCCCTCGCTCGCCACGTACTCGCACGCGTTGAGGGACTCCTCCAGCGTGATGCCCATGCCGCGCTTGAAGAGCACCGGGAAGGCGTGCTGCTGGCCAATCTGCTTGAGCAGCTCGAAGTTCTGCGCGTTGCGCGTGCCCACCTGGAGCATCACGCCCGTGGGCGCCCCTGACTTCTTCAGCGCGTCGTTGATCTCGTCGATGTGGCGCGGGTGCGTCACCTCCATCGCGACGACCTTGATGCCATGCTTGCCCGCGGAGTCGAACACCCAGGGCAGGCACTTCGCGCCCAGGCCCTGGAACTCGTACGGGTTGGTGCGCGGCTTGTACGCGCCCATGCGCGTGGTGTTGATGCCGCAGCGGGCGAGCGCCGCCATCATCGCGTCCACGCTCTCCAGCGAATCCACCGCGCACAGCCCGGCGAACAGGTTCACCGAGTTGTCGCCGAAGCTGACGCCGTTGTACTCGAAGCCCGCCGTGGTGCGCTGGCCACCGTGCCGGCCGATGATGCGGTACTTCTGCGAGACGCGGACCACCTGACGCACGCCGGGCAGCTGCTGGAACGGCTCCAGCGGCACCTGCGACGTGGAGCCCAGCAGATACAGCTCCGTGATGGTGGACTCAGCGCCCTGGACGACGTGGGCACGCGGGGTGACGCCCTCGTACTGCGAAGCGAGTTGGAGGACGGCGTTCACGACGGATTCCGGGGAATCCGGCTCGAGCATCACGATCATGCGGGGGGTTCTCCTGGTGGGGGGCCGCTTCGGCATTCAACACCGGCATCCCGCCCTTTCCCTCCGCATTTGTATGGAATTTGACGCGAGGCGCCTCAGGAGGAGGCGGGGCGCAGCCGGGTCGCCAGCAGGGTGTAGTGCTCCTGCTGGGTAGGGTCACCCAGGTGCTCCCACACGTCGGCCAGGGCCTTGGCCGCCTCCACGTAGGCAGGGGACAGCTCCAGCGCCAGTTCGAAGACCTGGCGGGCCAGCCGGTACCGGGCCTTGTCCGGCCGCCGGCCCTGGGTCAGCAGCGCGTTACCCAGGTGGTAGACCTCGATGGCGGCGGCCTCGCGGTAGCCGGGGGTGGGGTTGAGTTGCACCGCCCGGTGCATCAGGAGGGAGGCGGCTTCGGGCTCCCCCAGTTCCAACTGGCAGAGGGCCGCCTCGCGGTGGGGGTCCGCCGCGGAGGGATCCAGCTCGATGGCGCGCTGGAAGCCCTTCAAGGCCTCGTCGGTACGCCCCAGCTGCTTGAGGGCGAAGGCCTTCGAGGTGAGCGCGGGGAAGTGGCGCGGATCCACGGCGAGGACCTGCTCGAACGACTGGAGCGCGGCCTCGTGGTTGCCGGACATGGAACGGTGGACGCCCTCGTTGAACGACGCCAACAGCAACGACCTGGACATCTTCGGTTCCCCCATCGGACAGGGTTCGCAAGGCCGCGCGCTTCACGCGGCCCGAAAGCGCAAGCCTGTCACCGGGGGCCCACGCCTCGCAAAGGTGCGCCCCTTCCCCGGCTGATGGCACCCATCGCGTTCGGCTGATGACGCGGGCGGCCTCCCGCATGACGCAGGTTTCCGTCGTCCGGAATTCGCCACTGTCCCCGGCCGGCCCTCCTGCGCTACGTCGCCGGAAGTCCAGGGTGGACTCCTCCCCGAGGCCCTCATGCTGGTGTTCGAGATCGTCATCGCGCTGCTGCTGGGAGGCGCGGGACTGGCGGCGCTGTCCCGGCGGCTTGGCACGCCCTACCCCGCGCTGGTGGCGCTCGCCGGGGCGGTCCTGGCGCTCGTGCCGGGCAGTCCGGAGCTGGTGTTGGATCCGGAGCTGGCGCTTACCCTGTTCGTCGCGCCGGTGCTGCTGGACGCGGCGTTCGACGCGTCGCCTCGCGACCTGCGCGCGAACTGGCGGCCGGTGGCGAGCCTGGCCCTGGGGGCGGTGGTGCTCACGGTCATCGCCGTCGCGGTGGCGGTGAAGTGGATGGTGCCGGCGATGCCCTGGGCCGCGGCCATCGCGCTGGGCGCCATCGTCGCGCCTCCGGACGCGGCGGCGGCCACGGCGGTGCTGAAGCAGCTCAAGCCCCCGCACCGGCTGATGGTCATCCTGGAGGGCGAAAGCCTCTTCAACGACGCGAGCGCCCTGCTCATCTACCGGCTCGCGCTGGGGGCCGTGGCCGCGGGTGGCGTGCTGGGTTGGAGCGCGGTGCCCACGCTGCTCGTCGTCACGGTGGCCAGCGTGCTCCTGGGCGTCGTGCTGTCGCGGGTGAGCCTGCGCATCAACGCCAGCGTCGAGGACGTGTCCACGGCGGTCATCACCCAGTTCGGCAGCACGTTCGCGGTGTGGATCCTCGCGGAGCGGCTGCACCTGTCCGGCATCCTGACGACGGTGGTCTACGCGATGACCATCTCCCGCACGGCCTCCGTGGTGACGCCCGCGCGGATCCGCATCCCGTCCTACGCGGTGTGGGAGGTGGCGACGTTCGTGTTGAACGTGCTGGCCTTCGTGCTCGTGGGCTTCCAGTTGAAGGGCATCGTCGCGCGCTTCGACCGGGAGACGTGGCTGGAGTACGGCGCCATCGCGGCGGTGGTGACGGGCGCGGCCATCCTCGCGCGCATCGCCTGGGTGATGGGGGCGGCGGCGTTCAACCGCTGGAGGCAGCGCAAGTCGAAGTCCAGCCCCGTCACGCTCTCGCCGAGCGCGGCCGTGCTGGTGGGATGGTGCGGGATGCGAGGCATCGTGACGCTCGCGGCGGCGCTGGCGCTGCCCACGGGGCATGACGGGGTCGCGGCCTTCCCCTACCGGGACCTCATCCTCTTCACGTCCTTCTCCGTGGTGCTGGGGACGCTCGTGGTGCAGGGAATGACGCTCAAGCCCTTGATGACGCGGCTGAAGCTGGACGACGACGGCGAGGTGGACCACGAGGTGCGGCTCGCCCGGGTGGAGACGCTGCGCGCCGGGTTGGAAGCCACGAACGAGTCCTCGGGCACGGAGATGGCGACCCTGGTCCGGCGCCGGTACGAGCTGCAACTGCGGCGCGCGCGGCAGCTCCTGGATGAACACGCCCACATGGGCTCCGCGAGCCCCAGCTCTCCCTGGGGACCGCCCACCGCGGACGCGGAGACGGTGCGCACGGCGATGGCCGCGGGCCGGCGGAAGCTGGCGGATCTCCGGGCGAACGGCACCATCGGAGACGCGGCGTTCCAGCAGGTGGAGCAGGAGCTGGACTGGAGGGAGCTCGACCTGCAACAGCTCCTCCGGGCGGAGTCACCCGAGTAGTTCTCAGCCGCGCGCCTCCTCCTCCATCGCCGCGAGGAACCCGGTGGTGAAGTCCGGGTAGCGCGGCGTCCAGCCCAGCGCCTCCAGCTTCGCGGCGCTGATGGCGCGGTCGCCGCGCAGCGATTCATGGAGGGACTCGAAGGGCACGCGCGGCGGCATGGGGAGGCCCAGCTGCTGACAGAGCCACGAGGCCGTCTCCTCCTGCGTCGCGGGGCGGCGGTCGGCCACGCAGTACACCTCGCCAGGAGCGCCGCGTTCGAGCACCACGCGCACCGCGTCCACCAGGTCGTCCACGTGGATGCGCGACAGGCGTCCCCCACCCGAGTCCGGGATGCGCAGCGTGCCCGCCTTCAAGCGTCCGGACGTGCCGCGCCCCGGGCCGTAGATGCCCGAGATGCGCATGACGCTCGCGCCCAGGGGGAGGAAGCGGTCCTCGGCCTCCAGGCGTGCGCGGGAGACCGCGGAGGTCTTGTCGACCGGCGTGGACTCATCCACGTGTCCGCGAGCGGAGCCATAGACACCCGTGGACGACAGGTAGACGAGCCGGGCGGGACGCGAGCTGGACAGTGCTTCCGCGAAGCGGGCATCCAACCCGGCCTCCGGAGGAACGGAGGTCACGACGTGCGCGCCCTCTACCCGTGACAGCGCGTCGTCAATCGACACCACGCGGACACCCGCGCCCTCCAGCACCGAACGGCGAGCGGCGTCCCGGGTCGTGGCCAGGACCTCCCGGCCCGAGCGGGCCTCCGCCACCGCGAACCGCGTGAGCGTGTAACCACAGCCAAGCAGGAGGAGCGGAGCGGTCATGGCCTCCGCGATACCGGGCAACGCCAGCCCCGCGCAAGGCCCACGCCCAAAGTGAACGGCCCTCCTCCCGTCATCCGGAAGAAGGGCCGTCATTTCACGTCTTCAGTCGCGGCTTAGAACTCCGCGCTCGCGCGAGGGTCGATGATGCCGCACTCCTTGATCTTGTAGAGCAGCGCCTTGTAGCTGATGCGCAGCTTGCCCGCCGCGCGGCGCTTGTTCCACGCGGTGCGCTGGAGCATCGCGAGGATGGCCTCGCGCTCCGCGAGCATCGCCGCGCGCTTGCCGATGTCCTTGAGCGACAGCTCCCCGGCCGGAGGCGGCGGAGGCGGCGGCTGCGGAGCATCGAACGGGTTCGCGTAGCGCTGCGGCGCCACGGCGTTGAACGGCGTGGCATCCGTCATCACCGGCGGAGGCGTCATCACCACGCCGCGCGCGGGCATCTCCAGCACCTGCACCCCCGCGCCCGAAGCCGTCGCGAGCGAGGACGGAGGAGCCGCGAAGACGCGAGCGGACTCGTCCACGTAGCGCGACGGAGGCGGGCTGAACTCGTCCCCACCGCCGAACGACGTGGGCAGCGACGGGGCGCTCGCCGGAGCACGGCCACCGGCGCGGATTTCATCCAGCACCAGGGTCGGGTCCTTCAGCACGCACAGCCGGCGCACCATGTTCTCCAGCTCGCGCACGTTGCCCGGCCACTCGTAGTCGCTGAACGCGTGGAGCACCTCCGAGGGCAGCTCGGACACGTTCGTCATGAAGCCCTTGCCGTACTTCTTGAGGAAGTGGTCGGTGAGCGGCACCACGTCCTCGCGGCGCTCGCGAAGGGGCGGCAGGCGGATGGCCACCACGTTGAGGCGGTAGTACAGGTCCTCGCGGAAGTTGCCGAGCGCGATCTCCTTCTCCAGGTCGCGGTTCGTCGCCACCACCACGCGGCTGTCCACGCGGACGCTCTTCTTGCCGCCGACGCGGAAGAACTCCTCGTCCTGCAACACCTGGAGCAGCTTCGCCTGGAGGCGGATGGCCATCTCGCCAATCTCGTCCAGGAAGATGGTGCCCTGATCCGCCAGCTCGAACTTGCCCGGCTTCTCCGCCGTGGCGCCCGTGAAGGCGCCGCGCTCGTGGCCGAACAGCTCGCTCTCCAGCAGCTCGCCCGGCAGCGCCGCGCAGTTCACCTTGATGAACGGCCGGCCATGGCGCTGGCTGCGCGCATGGATTTCGCGGGCAATCACTTCCTTGCCCGTGCCGGACTCACCCAGCAGCAGCACCGGAACGTCCGTGTCCGCGATGCGCTCCACCAGCGCACGCGCGCGGCGCATGGCCGGCGACGTGGAGATGAGCACGCGGGCCTCCGCCGCGGCCTCGGCGGGCGTCAACACCACGCGAGGCGCGGGCGCGGTCGCCTGCCGCTCCGGAACGCGGGTCCCCAGGGCGCGCGCGAGCACGTCCTGCAGCTCGTCGTTGCCAAAGGGCTTCGCCAGATAGTCGGAGGCGCCCATCTTCATCGCGCGCACCGCGTCGTCAGCGCCCGACAGCGCGCTCAACACGATGACCGGAGCCGCGCCGCCCGTGCTCCGGTAGCGGCGCAGCACCTCCAGACCACTCATCTCCGGCATCACCACGTCCAGCAGCACCGCGTCGAACGAGCCGCCAGAGAGCATCTCCAGCGCCTGCGAACCGCTCGAAGCACAGCGCACCTGGTACCCCGAGCTCCCCAGCAGCTCGGAAAGGAACGTGCGCACCGACTCCTCGTCATCCACCACCAGCACCGCGATCCGATCCATCCCCACGCCTCCGCTCGCCCTGTGCATCAAACCCTCGTGAACTGAATCAAACCGACATCAGACGGGCTGGACCGGCTGCCCGCCGAAGCTCGCGTGTACGCCTCAAGGTCTGCAGTGCCGCGGCCAACAGCTGGGTGGGAGCCCCCACCGTGTCCGGGAAGCTCACCGCTCCCAGCTCCAGCGCCGTACGCACCACGCGACCCTCCATCTGGAACCGGGCGGCCTCGAACCGGGCCTCCACCCGAGCCAGCACCTCCGGCACCGACTCCGCCGGCGTGCCCGGCAGCAGCATGGCGAACTGACTGTCGCCCACCCGCGCCACCGCGTCCGCCTCGCGCACCGTCTGCCCCAGCACCACCGCGCTGTAGACGAGCAGCCGCTCCGCCATGCTCTTGCCGTGCTCCTTGCGAAGCGCGCTCCAACCCGTCACCTCCGCCGCCACCACCGAGAATGTCCCGCCGTAGCGCTCCGTCCGCCGTGCCTCCAGCCCGATGAGGGCCAGCAGGAAGGGCCGGTTGTAGAGCCCCGTCACGGGGTCGTGCAGCGCCAGCGCCGTGCCGGCCTCTTCACCCGCGGCCGCGCGCTCCACCGACTGCTTGAGCCGCATCTGCGCGTGCAGCTTCATGGACAGCTCCGCGCCATCCACCGTGCGAGGCACCACGTCCACGCACTGCCCCTTCTCCACGCAGAAGCGCCACGCGTCCCGGTCGTGCGAATCCACCAGGTACATCATCGGCACCGTGCCCTTGCCCACCTGACGCAGGCGCCGCGCCGTCTGGATCGCCGCGTAGTCCGGCGGCTGCGCGGCCAGCAGTACGGCATCCGGACGGATCACCTCGAACAGGGGCACCGCCGCGTCGAAGCGCGTCAGGGGCACCACTCGGAAACCGGCCTCCCCCAGGAGCGCCCGGGTGCGCTCCAGGTCCTCCGCGCGAGGCTCCACCAGCAGCACCGTAGGCGGCTGGCCCGACTTTCCCGCTCCCTTGCGCTTCACACCCACCGCCGTGCCCTCCCTTCCAGCATTTTCTGCCCCGCCACCCTGCCCGCCTGCCCAGATTTACAGCCCCGCTACTTTCGCGCCCTACGTATCCCCTTGGATTTCTTAGAGAAGGGCACTTCGTTACCCATCCTGGCCCACGGTTTTAGCAATGGGTATGCCATTCATCACCTCGCGGATCCGGACTTCCAGGGTCTCCGCGTCGACCCGGTGCTTGAAGGCGGGCACCCCCTCAATGAGGACCACGGGGATGTCGTAACGCCAGGCCTCGAAGAGGTCCGGGCTCTGGAGGATGTCGGTGACGTAGAGCTCGAACGGCAGCCGGGTCCGCACCTCCTCGACCACGGCAATGGCCTTCACACAGAGGGAACACCGGGGTTTCGAGTAGATATCGACTCGCATGCGTTGCAGGATGGGCGCTCGATGCGCGGCGTGTGTGGTGATTTTTCGACGATGCCCCTCAAGGACCTGGTCGTCCACCTCGGGAATCGCCGGGCCACCGGCACCCTGAACGTGGAGCGGGGAGACGTGCGCAAGCAGCTCTTGCTGCGCGACGGCAACGTCATCACCGCCAGCTCCAACCAGCCCCGCGAGTACTTCGGCCAGTTCCTGATCAACCAGGGTCACCTGACGGAGGATCAGCTGGAGCGCGCGTTCTCCACGCAGGCGGAGACGCACATCCTGCTGGGGAAGATCCTGATCATGACGGGCACGGTGTCTGAAGCCACCGTGCGCACGGTGCTCTCCCACAAGTTCCGGGAGATGCTGCTGGACGCCTTCACCTGGGAGGAAGGCGGCTTCGACTTCCGCCCCACGGACGTCGCGCCGGAGCTGGAGGGCCTGGACGTCAGCGTGGACCTGCTGGACGTGCACCGCGAGGGCGAGTTCCGCGAGACGGCGTGGCAGGCCATCCGCGCGGTGTTCCCTTCCGGCCGCGTGCGCCTGGAGGTGGACGAGCGCAAGCTGACGGACCGCAAGGCCGGCAGCATGGACGAGCGCATCGTGCAGCTCGCGAAGGAAGGCCTCAGCATCGACGGCATGGCGCTGGCGCTGCATGCCACCGACTTCTTCCTCTACCAGCGGCTGTACGCGCTCTACCGCCAGGACGCGCTGCGGGTGTCCGACGAAGCGCCCCTGCCCTCCCCGGATCCCGGCGCGCCCACCGTCGTCGTGGTGGAGGAGGACGACGAGGACGCCCTGGACTCCGGCGGCGTCATCGGCTCCGAGTCCTCCTCCGACGAGGTGCTCCAGGCCGCCCAGCTCTTCCTGGACGCGGGCAACCTGCGCGACGGCGAGGCGCTGGCCCGGCGCGCGCACGAAATCGCGCCCAGCGAGCACACCACGAAGCTGCTGCGCGAAGCGGAAGGCAGGCTGCTCGCGGAGCTGCGCAAGGCGCTGATGGAGCCGTCGCGGGTGCCGGCGCTGATGGTGACGCCCGCGCACCTGAAGACGCTGCCCCTCACGTCACCGGAGCGCTACCTGCTGTCGCGCATCGACGGGCGGCGGGACGTGGCCGCCATCGTGCACGTGTCGCCCCTCCAGGAGCTGGAGGCCCTGAAGTTCTTCCAGGGCTTCGTGGCCACGGGGCTGGTGAAGCTCACCGCGCGTCCGCTGTCCTGACGTCCCGCTTCAGTGCTTGCCGGCGGCGCCCGCGGGGGCCGTCAACTCCACCGGCGCGGGGATGCGCTCCAGCGCCAGGCGCAGGGCCTCGCGGCCCAGGTAGGAGCCGCGGATGCGCCACTTCGGGTCATTCACGATGAGGGCGGCCACGGCCACGCGCGGGTTGTCCTTGGGCGCGAAGCCCACGAACCACGAGTAGTCGCGGAAGGGCTCGCGGTCCGCGAGCGTGCCCGTCTTGCCCACCGCGTCCTTCACCTGGAAGCCGCGCTCGCGGAAGACGCCGCGCGCGGTGCCGTGGGTGACGGTCTCCTCCAGCATCCGCGTGAGCTCATGCGCGGCGGTGGGAGTGAGCACGGGCTCCGGCTCCGGCAGGGGCATGTAGGGCTCCGGCTCCACCAGCACGGGGTCCACCCAGCGGCCCTCGTTGGCGGCCACCGACGCCAGCAGCGCGCCGTGCAGCGGGGACAGGTACACGTCGCCGAAGCCCGCGCCGGTGTTGGCGAGCGCGAAGCCGTCCTCCGGGATGTACGCGAGTGACACGTCCAGCGGCTGGGCGAAGGGAATCTCGCGGTTGAAGCGCAGGCGCGCCGCCATGCGCTTGAGGGAGTCCGCGGTCAGGTGCTTGCTGGTCATCTTGGCGAAGATGACGTTGGCGCTCTTGCCCATGGCCAGCGCCAGCGAATAGCAGGCGCCGTCGCGCTCGGTGTCCTCCAGCTGCCGCTCGTTCAGCCGGCGCTTGCCGCCGTGGAAGCAGGCCTCGGTGTCGGCCGACACGCCGGCCTCCAGGAGCGCGCTGCCGGTGACGATCTTGAAGATGCTCGCGGCCGGGTACACCGCGCGGATGGGCAGCCCGCGAAGCTCCGGCTTCGCCTCCGAGTGCTCCGCCATCGCGAGCACGCGGCCGGTGGAGGGCTCCAGCACCACCGCGGCGCCGTAGGGCACCTGGTAGTTCTGCATGATCTTCGTGAGCGACGCCTGGAGGCCAGGGTCGATGGTGAGCACCTGATCCGGCGCGTTCTTGCCGCCCTTCACCACCAGCTTGTTGCCCTCCAGCTTCGCGCGGGCCACCAGGTCCTGCGCGCGCGGCAGCCCCTGGAGCTTGCCGAACGGCGGCGCCTTCTCCCGCGAGGGCACCGGCATCGGAGGCACCATCCCGGGCTCAAACGCGGCGGCGTCCTTCGAAGCCAGCGCCTCCGCCAGCGCGCGGGCATCCACCGGGCGCGAGTCCTCGGGCGGAGTGGCCGCCACGGCTTCACCGGCGGTCCCGGAGTCTGGAGCCTGCGCGACGCTCGCGGAGCCTCCCGCGTCCGGCGAAGCTGACTGAGCGCGCTGCTCGGCCTCCACCTTCTCCACCAGCGCACGGGCGCCCACGGGCCCCGCGTCCGTTCCCAGGGCGCTCACCGACTGCGCCAGCACCTGGGCATCCGACGGGGCGGCGGGTGACGGCGCGGTGTTCGCGTCCGGCCCGGGCGCGGAGGCGCCCAGGAGCAGCGTGAGGGGGAACAGCGGCAGGGCGGCGAAGAGGCGGCGAATCGTCATGCGTCGGGGCTCTCCTTCGGGGGGCAGGGAGCAAGCCGCCGGATCCTAGTCGCTGAGAGCGCGCTGTCCACGGCTTGCCTCCTCGACTGCTGCCTTCGTCCGCGAGAAACCTGGGAAGGTGCCCGGAGGTCCAGTAGGGTCCTGTGCACCTTGGACGGACTCAAAGAGACATTGGTGATCTGGGCAGCCGAGCTGCGTCGGGCCATGAAGAGCGGCCGGGCCATCGTGCTGCTCGGCCTCTACAGCATGTTCTCCGCGCTGGTGCTGCTCGTGGTGGGCTTCGTCACCCGGGAGCTGCAGGCCCAGGTGAACGCGAAGCTCGCCGAGTCCGGCGGGGACTCGGAGATGGCCGCGCAGGCCGCGGAGCAGATGCACCAGGGGGTGCTGGGCTTCCTCGCCAGCAACGACGCCGCGATGATGGAGGCGCTGGCGAAGGTGCCCATCGTGGTGCTCATCGTCTTCAAGATCACCCTCTTCTTCCTGCCCGCCTACGTCGCGCTGATGGGCTTCGACCAGGTGAGCGGCGAAGTGGGGCCGCGCTCCATGCGCTACCTCACGGTGCGCGCGCGCCGCTCGTCGGTGCTCCTGGGCAAGTTCCTCTCCCAGGCCACGCTGCTGGTGGGGTTGGTGCTGATCATCGACCTGGCCATCTTCATCTACGCGCGCATCATCAACGACGACTTCGCCTTCGGCGTGCTGGTGCTCAACCTCCTGAAGTTCTGGAGCGCCACCGTCGTCTTCTCGCTCGCGTACGTGTCGCTCACCACCTTGTGCTCCAGCCTCTTCCGCAGCCCCGCGGTGAGCCTGGTCTTCAACTTCATCCTGCTCTTCGTCTTCTGGCTGATGGACTCCGTGGGACGCGCCGTGAGCGAGGAGAACGTGCTGCGCTTCCTGCGCTACCTGTCCCCGTCGTACTACTCGGGCAACCTGCTGCACCCGAAGCTCGCCGAGTTCGCCATGAGCGGCGCGGCCTACGCGGCCTTCGCGGCCATCTTCCTCTTCGGCGCCTACGGCGTCCTGCGCGCGAGGGACCTGTGAGCGACCTGGCCATCCAGCTGAACAACGTCTCCAAGCACTTCGGTGCCAAGGTCGCCGTCAACGCGGTGAGTCTCCAGGTGCGGCAGGGCGAGGTCTTCGGTCTCATCGGCCCCAACGGCGCCGGCAAGACGACCACCTTCTCCATGATGTGCGGCTACCTCTACCCGTCCGAGGGCTCGCTCCAGGTGATGGGCGTGTCCCCCACCGCGCCCGGCGCCCTCAAGGGCCGCGTGGGCGCGCTGCCCCAGGACGCGGTGCTGCCCCCCGGCTGGGAGGTGGGCGCGCTGCTCATGTACTGGGCCCGCCTGTCGGACCTGCCCCAGCCCGAGCACGAGGCCCGCGGCGCCCTGGAGAAGGTCGGCCTGATGGAGGCCTGGAAGGTCCAGACCCAGGCGCTCAGCCACGGCATGGCCAAGCGCGCCGCCATGGCCCAGGCCCTGATGGGCCGCCCGCCGCTCGTCCTGTTGGACGAGCCCACCGCCGGCCTGGATCCGCGCATCGCCGCGCAGGTGCGTCAGATCATCAAGGACATGAAGGGCACGCAGACGGTGGTCGTCTCCAGCCACAACCTCCAGGAGCTGGAGGAGCTGTGCGACGCGGCCGCCATCCTCGACAAGGGCTCGCTCGCGCAGGCCGGCACCATGTCGGAGCTCACCGGCCAGGGCGCCGAGTTCCGCGTCCAGATCGCCCGGGGCGACGTCATCATCCCCGAAATCACCTCCCTGCCCGGCGTCACCGACGCGCGCATGGAGGGCACGGACGTGCTGCGCGTGCGCTTCGACGGCCAGGCCCACAAGGCCGAGGAGGTCATCAGCCGCACCGTCGGCCACCTCATCCAGCACCAGGTGCTCATCCTCGGCGTCAGCCGCGGCCGCCGCCTGGAGGACCGCGTCCTTCAGCTGCTGTAGGCCCGCGCCCCACGGACGCTCACCCCGCCTTGCGCACCCAGCCCACATAGTGGGTTCCCCTGCGCTCCATGCGGACGAGCTCGTTGCCCGTCGCGTCGCACCACGCGGGCAGGTCCGCCTCCAGCCCGCGGTCGGTGGAGACGAGCTCCACCAGCGTCCCGGGCGGCAGGCGGCGCATCGCCTTGGCAATCTCCAGGATGGGCACCGGGCAGAGGGCCCCGGACGTATCCACGCGCACACCGGCTTCCATTCGCGTGCATCCTGTCATGGGGCCTGGAACCCCGCCTGCCAAAGCGACACGACACGCGCGCTGAGAGGGAATTTTGGTGTCCCCAACGTCGTTGTCCGCCCCTTCGAGGCCTCTGGATAACGGGCGGACGCAGGCGGTCATCGCGGCTTGCGTGTCTGGAATTCCCTCTGTTAAGTACCCCGCCCTTTCCCTACCCAGACACCCGCTTGGGGCCCGGAGTCGGACCTATGGCGCAGGAGCATTCCCAACCCATGAAGCCCAATGTCATCGTGGCCCTGCTGGTCGGCCTGGTGCTCGGGTTCGTTGGCGGCCGTGCCGCCACCGGATCGAAGCCCTCCACCGGCAATACGCCCTCCATCGCGCAGGCGGCGAACAAGCCCGCGGCGCGCGCCGTGGACCCCACCGTCTTCAAGGTGCCCGTCGACGGCGCCCCGACGAAGGGCAGCGTCAACGCGCTCGTCACCATCGTGGAGTTCTCCGACTACGAGTGCCCGTTCTGCAGCCGCGCGCACAACACCGTCGAGCAGCTCCTGAAGGACTACGGCAACAAGCTGCGCGTCGTGATGCGCCAGAACCCGCTGTCCTTCCACCCGCACGCCAAGCCCGCGGCCCTCGCGGCGCTCGCGGCCGGTGAGCAGGGCAAGTACTGGGACATGCACAACCTGCTCTTCGCCAACAACAAGAAGCTGGATGGGGAGAGCCTGGAGGGCTACGCCAAGCAGATCGGCCTGGACGTGGCGAAGTGGAAGGTGGACATGGCGGACGAGCGCCTGGGCGCCACCATCGACAAGGATCAGGCCCTGGCCCAGCAGATGGGCGCCAGCGGCACGCCGGCCTTCTTCATCAACGGCCGCTTCCTCTCCGGCGCGCAGCCCATCGACAACTTCAAGGCCCTCATCGACGAGGAGCTCGCCAAGGCCGAGGGCCTGGTGAAGAGCGGCGTCGCGCCGTCGCAGGTGTACGCGCGCACCATCGAGAAGGGCGTCGATCGCGCCCCGTCCCGCCC
>NZ_RAWF01000135.1:0-26964 GCF_003612075.1 Corallococcus sp. CA041A | reverse complement strand
GGGGAGGCCCGGGGCTAAAGCTAGAGCATGTTCTTCACGTCCCCGAAGAAGTTGAGGCTCCCCACTCCGCAGGAGGCGCTGCCGGGCCGTCCTCAGGAGATGCCGGTTCCGCAGAAGCACACCGTGCTGGGCACCCCGCTGAAGGGGCCGGTGCCGGAGGGCTTTGAAACGGCCATCTTCGGCATGGGCTGCTTCTGGGGCGTCGAGCGCAAGTTCTGGCAGGTGCCGGGCGTGTACTCCACCTCGGTGGGGTACGCGGGCGGGCTGACGCCGAACCCCACGTACGAAGAGGTCTGCTCCGGGCTCACCGGCCACAACGAAGTGGTGCGCGTGGTGTTCGACCCGGCGAAGGTCACGTACGCGCAGCTCTTGAAGGTGTTCTGGGAGAACCACGACCCGACACAGGGCATGCGCCAGGGCAACGACGCGGGCACGCAGTACCGCTCCGGCATCTACTTCGCGAACGACGCGCAGAAGCGCGCCGCGGAGGAGACGCGGCAGGCGTATCAGGCCGCGCTCAACGCGAAGGGCCTGGGCGACATCACCACGGAGGTCCTGCCCTCGCCGGCCTTCTATTACGCCGAGGATTACCACCAGCAGTACCTGCAGAAAAACCCAGGGGGTTATTGCGGCGTTGGCGGCACCGGCGTGAGCTGCCCGATTGGCATTGGCGTCAGCGCGTAACGTTCGCGCGCACGACGTGAAACACGCGCGCGGAGCGGATCCACCGTCACGGGTTCCGCTCCGCGGGCGCCCTTCACGTAAGAGGGGAATCCTTTAAACTCGCGTTCGTCATGAACACGACGGATGCACCTTCCCGACGCGAATTCCTTGAGCGGTACCTGCGTGATTCCCAGGTCGCCGCGACGCTGATCAACCCCGGCGCGGACATGCCCACGGTGCCGCTGGCGGCGGCGGCGCTGGGCGTGGCGCCCGCGCAGATCGTCAAGACCATCGTCTTCGAGGGGAAGAAGGATGCGTCTCGCGCGTGTCTGGCCATCGCGCCCGGCGACATCCGCATCGCCACCGCGAAGGTGGCCGCCGCGCTCCAGCTCACGCAGCTCAAGCTGGCCAGCGCGCAGACGGTGTCGCGGCTCACGGGCTACGCCGTCGGCGGCGTTCCTCCGGTGGGGCACGCGACGCCGCTGGCCGTGGTCATCGACTCGCGCGTGCTCCAGTACGACGTCGTCTTCGGCGGCGGCGGGGATGATCAGCACATGCTGCGCATCTCGCCGCGGGACATCCAGCGGCTCACCGGCGCGGTGGTGGCTGACATCGCCGCGGAGGATGCGGCGGCTTCCCCGGTGGACGCACGATGAGCGCGCAGACCCTGGGCCGCGTTTCGCTGCCGCCCCACCCCGTCCTCTTCCGGCTGTTCTACGAACCGGGCTTCGCGGACGACCAGCGCACGGTGCTGCCGCACCTGTTGCGCATCGACGCGGCCCACCTGGTGATGCTCGCGCACCGGGGCATCCTCCCCGCGGAGACCGTGGCGCGCCTGTTGTCCGTCAACCGCGACCTGCGGCTGCGCTCGGACGCGGGTGAGACCGTGTTCGAAACGCCCGCGTCGCACCGCGGCCTCTACCTCACGTACGAGAACGAATACATCCACCGGCTGGGAGGCGAGGTCGGCGGATCCGCGCACGTGGCCCGCAGCCGCAACGACATCAACGCCACCGTGACGCGGATGCGGCTGCGCACGGAGCTGCTGGGCGTGCTCGCCGGCTGCGAGTCCCTGTCGCGCACGCTGAGCACGCAGGCGCACGCGCACGCGCGCACGGTGATGAGCTCCTTCACCCACCAGCAGCCCGCGCAGCCCTCCACGTTCGGCCACTACCTGACGGCGGTGCTGTCGGAGTTCGTCCGCGGCACCGCGTGGCTCGCCGCCAGCTACGGCACCGTCAACCGCAGCCCCATGGGCGCCGCGGCCGGAGGTGGCACGTCGTTCCCCATCGACCCGCACGAGGTCGCGCGGCTGCTGGGCTTCTCCGCGCCGGTGCTCAACTCCGCGGACGCCGTCGGTTCGCGGGACTTCGTCATCCAGGTGCTCGGGCCCCTGGCGCTCATGGGCACCACGCTCACACGGCTGGCCAACGACCTGCAGGCCTGGGCCAGCATGGCCTACGGCTTCCTCGACTGGCCGGATGACCTGGTGAGCACCAGCTCCATCATGCCGCAGAAGCGCAACGCCTTCGTCCTGGAGCACATCCGCGGACAGGCGGTGCACCCCACCGGCGCGCTGATGAACGCCTTGATGGGCCTGAAGAACACGCCCTTCACCAACAGCGTGGAGGTCAGCGGTGAAGTCTCCGCGCACCTGTGGCCCGCGCTCCGGGGCATCAGCAAGGCGGTTCAGTTGATGGACCTGCTGCTCCAGCACGTGCGCGTCCGCCCGGACGCGATGCGCGCCTTCCTGGTCCACGCGGACACGACGATGACCGCGGTCGCGGACCACCTGGTCGCGCGGCACGGGCTCGCGTTCCGCACGGCCCACGACGTGGTGGCCCGGCTCGTGGCGCGCAAGACGGGCGACGCGCCCCTCACCGCCGCGGAGGCCCGGCACGGGCTGGAGGCGCTGCTCCTGGAAGTCACCTCGCGCGCCTTCACGCTCGACGAGGCGGAGCTGGCGCGCGCGCTGGAGCCCGCCACCTGCGTGGAGGCGTCCGCCCATGGCGGAGGCCCCGCGCCCGCCTCCGTCCTGGCCCAGCTCGCCGCTCTGGAGGACCCGGGCCTCGCCGCCTCCCTCCAGGCCTGGCGCGTCGAACAGGAAGACGCGCGCGGACAGCTGGAGCAGGCCGTCACCGCGCTTCTCACCGCCTCCGGATTCCCGACCCCCTAACCCCGCCCGCCCTCCGCCATGCTCAAGGTCTCGTCCGTCCTGGAGTTGATGAAGAACACCCCCCTCGTCTCGCTGCGGGGCCGCGCCGTGAACCGGCCGCGCGCGCAGCTGTGGGGCAAGCTGGAGCTGTCCATGCCCGGGCAGATGAAGGACCGGGTCGCGCTCAAGATGGTGACCGACGCGGAGGCCCGGGGCGACCTTCAGCCCGGCGGCACCATCGTCGAAAGCTCCTCCGGCACCATGGCGGAGGGCCTGGCCCGCGTGGGCACCCTCAAGGGCTACCGGGTCATCATCATCACCGACCCCCGCATCGACGTGAGCACCGCCGCCAAGCTGCGGGCGCTGGGCGCGGAGGTCCTGGTGGTGGACGCCTATCACCCCACCGGAGGCTGGCAGCAGTCGCGGCTGGAGCGCCTGCGGGACGTGCTGCGCGACGTGCCCGGTGCCTTCTGGCCGCGCCAGTACGACAGCCCCAGCAACCCGGGCGCGTACAACAGCGCCATGGCCCAGGAGTTGACCGAGGCGCTGGGCGGCAACATCGCCGCGCTGGTGGCCAGCGTGGGCAGCGGCGGGTCCCTCAGTGGAACGGCCGCCGCGCTCAAGCAGCGCCTGCCTCACGTGCGCGTGGTGGCCGTGGACGCGGTGGGCTCCGTGCAGTTCCACCAGCCCAACCGCCCCCGTCTCCAGAGCGGCCACGGCAACAGCATCATCGCGGGCAACATCAACTACCGCGTCATCGACGAGGCCCACTGGCTGTCCGACGGCGAGGTGTTCCAGGGCTGCCGCGAGCTGGCCCGGCGCGAGGGCATCTTCGCGGGCGGCTCGTCCGGCGCGGTCTACATCGTGGGCTCGTGGCTCGCGGAGCAGTTCGGCCCGGACGCCCACGTCGTGGGCATCTTCCCGGACAAGGGCGACCGCTACGGGG
Source organism: Corallococcus sp. CA041A (assembly GCF_003612075.1). Taxonomy (NCBI): domain Bacteria; kingdom Pseudomonadati; phylum Myxococcota; class Myxococcia; order Myxococcales; family Myxococcaceae; genus Corallococcus; species Corallococcus sp. CA041A. The sequence goes on along the minus strand of NZ_RAWF01000135.1, from coordinate 23,200 downwards.
AGACCATCTACTCGGACGACTATCTGGCGAAGCACCACATCGCCGGCCCGGAGTGCGCCGCCGCGGCGGCCCCGCACGCCATCCGCTACGGCGTGGACGTGGCCGAGCGCTGGAGCCACGCGCCGCTGCCCCACGACGGCGGCGTCCCGTACCACGCACCCGGCATCACCCTCAGCGGCGACCTCACCCGGGAGCTGGGGCTGTGATGCGCGCCCACTTCGCCTTCATCGAGAGCAACACCACGGGCACCGGCAAGCTCGCCGTGGAGCGGCTGGTGGACCAGGGACAGCAGGTCACCTTCATCACCCGTCAGCCCGGCAAGTACCCCTTCCTCGCGAAGCTCGCGGGCAGCCCGGGGCTCCAGGTGCTGGAGGCGGACACGAACGACCAGGAGGCGATGGACGCCTGCGTGCGGGCCCTGACGGAGCGCACGCGCGTGGACGCGCTCCTGACCTTCTCCACGTTCTACGTGCCCCTGGTGGCCTGGCTGGCCGCCCGGTACGGCTTCCGCTACCTCCACCCGGACGCGGCCCGCATCTGCCATGAGAAGCACGAGGCCCGGAAGGTGCTGCGCGCCGCGGGCCAGCCCACCCCGGAGTTCTGGCTCGTCACCTCCGAGGCCCAGGCGCTCCAGGTGAGCCGCGAGGCCACCTACCCCTGCGTGGTGAAGCCCACCGCGGAGAGCGGCAGCACCGGCGTACGGCGCGTGGATTCGCCCGAGGCGCTGCTCGCGCACTACCGGTCGCTCGCGTCGCGCCGGGTGAACGAGCGCGGCCAGGCGCTGGCCGGCGAGGTGCTGGTGGAGGGCTTCCTCACCGGGCCCGAGTTCAGCGTGGAGACCGTGACGCTCGCCCGGGGCGACACGCGCGTCATCGGCGTCACGCGCAAGCACCTGTCCGCCCCGCCCCACTTCGTGGAGCTGGGCCACGACTTCCCGGCGCCCCTCGACGACGGTGAGCGCCAGGCGCTCGAGCGCGCCGTGGCGGCCGCGCTGGACGCGGTGGGCTTCGACCTGGGCCCCGCGCACACGGAGATCCGCCTCTGCGCCCAGGGCCCGGTGGTCATCGAAATCAACCCGCGGCTGGCGGGCGGGATGATTCCGGAGCTGGTGCGCCACGCGACCGGCATCGACCTGCTGACGGTGCTGCTGGAGCAGTTGCTGGGGCGGCCCGTGGACCTGACGCCCCGCCAGAAGGCCACGGCCTCCATCCGCTTCCTCACCGCGTCCGGCGCGGGGCGGCTCGCGGCGGTGCACGGCGTGGAGGACGCACGCCAGGAGGACGGCGTGCGCGAGGTGTCCGTGGACAAGGCGCCGGGCGTCACCGTGCGTCCGCCGGAGAGCTCTGGCGACCGGCTGGGCCACGTCATCGCGAGCGGCGAAGACCGCGCCCACGTGGAGCGCGCGGTGACGCAGGCGCTGGGGCGGATCCGCTTCGACGTGGTGGCCCCGGAAGCGGCGGCGTGAAGGCCCGCGCGTGAGCCCCCGCATCGCCAGCCTCGCGGCCGCGGTCCTCACCGCGCTCACCGCCGCCCTCGCCCTGCACTTCGCCTCCGCGCCTACCGCGCTGCCCGCGACAGCGCCCCCGGAGGTGTTCTCCGCGGGGCGTGCGCGCGAGCACCTGGCGCGCATCGCGGCCCGGCCGCACCCCGTGGGCTCGCAAGCCCACCGCGAGGTGCGCGAGTACCTGGTGGACACCGTGCGAGGAATGGGCGTCACGCCGGAGGTGCAGGCCACGGCCGCCATCCACCCGGACATGGAGGAGAACTCCATCCCGGGCGCCACCGTCCACAACGTGCTTGCCCACGTGAAGGGCCAGGACAGCCGCGGCGTCATCGCCATCGTCGCGCACTACGACTCCGTGCCCACGTCGCCCGGGGCCTCGGATGACGGGGCCGGCGTGGCGGCGATGCTGGAGACGCTGCGGGCGCTGCGCACGGGCCCGCCGCTGCGCAACGACGTCCTCTTCCTCTTCACGGACGCGGAGGAGACGGGGCTCGTGGGGGCGCGGGCGTTCGCGTTCCATCACCCGCTGGCGGAGCAGGTGTCCGTGGTCCTCAACTTCGAGGCCCGGGGCTCGCACGGGCCCTCGCTGATGTTCCAGCCGGGCCCCGGCAACCGCTGGCTCATCCAGCACCTGGCGCGCTCGGGGGCACCCGCCCAGGCCAGCTCGCTGTTCGACGAGGTGTACCGGCGGCTGCAGAACGACACGGACTTCACCGTCTTCCTCCAGCGGGGGAAGACGGGCCTCAACTTCGGCTTCCTCGACGGGTTCATGCGCTACCACGCGCGCACGGACGACCTCGCCCACTTCGGCCTGGACAGCCTCCAGCACCACGGCGAGGTGATGCTCGCGCTCGCGCGGCACCTGGGCGACGACGCGCTGGAGCCGGCCCCCCCGGAGGACGCCGTCTACTTCAATGCCGGGCCCTTCCTCGTGCACCACCCTGCCACCTGGGCCGCGCCCATCGCGCTGCTGGCGCTGCTCGCGGTGGCGGCCGCGCTCGTCATGGGACTGCGCCGAGGCCGGCTGCGTGCGTCCGGACTGACGTGGGGCGCGGGCGCGGTGCTCGCGGCGGCGGTGGCGAGCGCGGCGGCGGTCCAGGCCGCGTGGTGGGGGGTGCTGCGCATTGACGGAGGGCTGGGCGTGTTGCCGCAGGGCGACGCCTACCACGGCGGCTTCTTCATCGCGGGGCTGCTGGCGCTCACGCTGTCGGCGGTGGTCGGCGTCCATGCGCTCTTCCTGCGCAGGGCACGCGCGGAGGAGCGAGTAGCGGGGTCCGTCCAGTCGCTCTCCCCGCACGGGGCACTCGCGGAGGAGCGAGTAGCGGGGTCCGTCCAGTCGCTCTCCGCGCACGGGGCACTCGCGGAGGAGCGAGTAGCGGGGTCCGTCCAGTCGCTCTCCGCGCGCGGGGCGCTCTCGGAGGAGCGGGTGGCGGGGGCCGGCGTCCAGGCGCGATTCCCGCGCGGGGCGCTCGCGGAGGAACTGGTGGCGGGGGCGCTCGCGGTGTGGGCCGTGCTGGGCGTGGCCAGCGCATTCGCGGCGCCGGGCCTCAGCTACCTGTTCGCGGTACCTGCCTTCGTGGGCGCGTTGACGCTCGGAGGACGGCTTCGCGGGTCGCCGGAGCAACCCTCCGCGCGGGGCCGCCTGCTGCTGGCCGTGAGCGCCATTCCGGCCCTGATGCTGTGGGTGCCGCAGGTGCTCAACCTCTACGTCGCGCTGACGCTCGCCCTGGCACCGGTGGCGACGCTGGCGGTGGCGCCCTGGCTCGCGATGCTGTGGCCGCAGGTCTTCGCACCCACGGCGCGCCCCGGCCGGACGGTAGCGCTGCCCATGCTCGCGCTGGCGTGCGTGCTGCTGGGCGCAGGCGTGGTGCGGGAGCGCTTCGACGCGAGCGACCCGCGCCCCAGCAGCGTCGCCTACGCAGTGGATGCCAGCCTCGGCGAGGCGTACTGGCTCTCCAGCGACTTCGAGGTGGACGCGTGGGCCTCGCGCTTCGTGAGCGCGGATGCTCCGGCGCGCCGCCTGGACAGCTACCTGCCCCGCTTCTGGCGCGACGTGCGCGTGGCGCCCGCGCCCCACCGGCCCCTGCCGGCCCCCAGCGTGCGCGTGTCGCAGGACGAGACGCGGGATGGGCTGCGGCGGCTGGTGCTCCTCGTGGAGTCCGTGGAGAAGGCGCCGCTGCTCCAGGTCCGGTTCGGCGCGGGCACGCCGCTGCGGGCGCTGACCATCGCCGGCCAGCCGGTGGACTCGAGCGCCGTAGCCCGGCTGCGCGATGTCCCGGGCGGAGGTCTGCTGGAGTACTGGGACGTGCCACCGGGAGGCCTGCCGCTGGAGCTCACCGTGCCCGAGGGCACGCGGGTCCAACTCCGCGCGACCGCCGTGCGCTTCGACCTGGACCTGGCCCCCGGCGCGCCCGCGGCCCAACGTCCGGAGGACACCATGCCGGTGCCCTTCGGCTTCGCGGTGACGGACGAGACGCTGGTGAGCGTGACGGGCGAGTACTGACGCCTCAGAGTCCCGGCACGGCCCCGCGCAGCTTCCGCCAGAGCACCTGGATGACGGCGGGGTAGCCAGCGCGGATGAAGAGGTGCCCCCCGGGCAGCATGTGCTGGGAGAACGCGCCGCGCGTCCGCTCGCGCCACGCGGCCAGCTCCTCCCGGGAGACGGCCGCGTCATCCAGCCCTCCGAAGGCGGAGAGGGGAACGTCCACCGGCTCACCGGGCCCGGGGGCCGCGCTCTCCGCCAGCTGGAGGTCCGCGCGCAGCAGGGGGCCCCACGCCTCCAGGAGCCCCGCGTCCGGGAGCCCGTCGAAGGCCCCCGCGCCCAGCTGGCGCACCACCTGGAGGAACTCCGGCTCCGGCAGCGCGTGCAGCAGGGGGCCCGTGCGCGGCAGGCCGGGCGCGGGCGCGCCGGAGACGAAGAGGTGCAGCGGCGCGGGCCCGCCCCGCTGGCGCAGGCGCCGCGTCCACTCGAAGGCCACCAGCGCCCCCAGGCTGTGCCCGAAGAAGGCGAACGGCCGGTCCTCCAGCCAGGGCGACAGCGCCGCGTCCATCTCCTCCAGCAGCGCGTGCAGCGACGTGAAGGGCGGTTCCGCCAGGCGCTCCTCACGGCCCGGCGGCTGCACCGCGGCCAGCTCCATGCCCTCCGGCAGCACGCCGGCCCAGGGCCGGAACACGGACGCGCCACCGCCCGCGAACGGGAAGCAGAACAGGCGCACGCGGGTGCCAGCGCGGGCCCGGTGCAGAGGCAACCAGGAGGAAGTCACCCCTCTCTTCTACCCTTCCCCCCTGCACCCCTGGAATCATGGCCCCATGGCTCCCTCCAAAGACCTGCATGAAGCCAACCGGCGCTCGTGGAACGAGGCCACCCCGGCACACAACAGCCACAAGGGCGACCAGGCCCGCGCCCTGCGCGAAGGCCACTGCACCCTCTTCCCCGAGGAGCGGGAGCTGGTGGGAGACGTGCGGGGCCAGTCGCTGGTGCACCTCCTGTGCAACAGCGGGCAGGACACGCTGAGCTTCGCCGCGAAGGGCGCGCGGGTGACGGGCGTGGACATCAGCGACGAGGCCGTCGCGTTCGCGCGCTCGCTCTCCGAGGCGTCCGGCCTCCCGGGCACCTTCGTGCGGCAGGACGTCTACGACTGGCTCGCCGCCGCCTCCGCGGAGGGCACGCGCTACGACGTCGCCTTCTCCTCCTATGGCGCGATGTGCTGGCTGTCCGACCTGGGCGCCTGGGCCCGGGGACTCGCGGGCGTGCTCGCGCCGGGAGGCCGCTTCGTCGTCGTCGACTTCCATCCGCTGGCGCTCACGCTCGACGAACAGTGGAGGCTCCACTACCCCTATGGTGGAGGCGTGCACGTGGAGACCGCTGGCGTGACGGACTACGTCGCGCAGGCGCAGGACGCGCTCGTGCCCTGGGGCTTCAAAGAGGGCGTGAAGGACTTCCGCAACCCGCATCCGGACCACACGTTCCAGTGGGGGCTGGGGGAGATCATCACCGCCCTGTTGTCCGCGGGCCTGCGCCTGGAGGCCCTCCGCGAGTACCCGTACGCGAACGGCGCGCGCCTCTTCCCGCGCATGCGCGAAACAGAGGGCCGCCGCATGTGGCCACCGGAGGAGTTGCCCACCATCCCGCTGATGTTCGGACTCGTGGTGATCAAGCCAGCTTGAGCCCCGCGCCTACCCGGCACCTCCTTGTTCGCATCCTGGAATTTGTCTATTTCCAGACATGTGGGGATTTCCATCCGTGTGCGGGGACTGCACAAAGAGTTCGGTGATGTGGCTGCCGTTCGGGGCCTCGACCTGGAGGTCCGCACCGGCGAGTGCTTCGGACTCCTGGGCCCCAACGGCGCGGGCAAGACGACGACGCTGGAGATCCTCGAGGGACTCCAGACGGCCACCCGCGGCGAGGTGGAGGTGCTGGGGCGCACCTGGGAGAAGGCCGGGAACGCGCTGCGCGAGCGCATTGGCGTGGTGCTCCAGGAGAACCTCCTCTCCGACAAGCTGACGGTGCGCGAGACGCTGGAGCTCTTCCGGTCCTTCTATTCGCAGGGGCCGGACACGGAGGAGCTGCTGGCGCTGCTCCAGCTCACGGACAAGTCCGACAGCTGGGTGGTGCGGCTGTCTGGCGGCCAGCGGCAGCGGCTGTCCATCGCGTGCAGCCTGGCGGGCGACCCGGAGCTCATCTTCATGGACGAGCCCACCACGGGCCTGGATCCACAGTCGCGCCGGGCGCTCTGGCAGCTCATCTCCGCCTTCCGCGCGCGCGGGCGCACCGTGGTCTTCACCACGCACTACATGGACGAGGCGGAGCAGCTCTGCGACCGCGTGGCGGTGGTGGACAAGGGCCAGGTCATCGCGGTGGGCACGCCCGCGGAGCTGGTCGCGTCGCTGGGAGGCGAGCACGTGGTGGAGCTCACCACGCAGCCCGCGCTGGGCCCGCCGGACTTCGAGTCCGTGGCCGGGGTGACGGCCGCGCGCACCACGCTCACGGGCCGCCTGGCGCTGTCGGTGTCGCGGCCCCACCTGGCGCTGCCCTCCATCCTGGCGCGCATCGCGGAGCGCGGCGCGGAGCTGTCCGGGCTGACCACGCGCAACGCCACGCTGGAGGACGTCTTCGTGTCCCTGACGGGGAGGAACCTGCGTGACTGAGCCCACCATGGACGCGGTCGCTGGCGCGCGGCCCGCGCGGGGACGGCGCATGCCGCCGCTGGCGCGCCTGACGCTCACCCGGCTGCGGGAGTTCATCCGCGAGCCGGGCACCCTCTTCTGGACGTTCGTCTTCCCCATCCTCCTCACGGTGGCGCTGGGCAGCGCGTTCAACCACGGCGTGACGCCGCGCACGCGCGTGGCGGTGGTGGACGGTCCCGGCGCCGAGCGCGTCGCCGCGGCCCTGGCCGCCCACCCGGGCCTCACGCCCGAGCGCGTCCCGGCCTCCGAGGCGGGCGCGGGCCTGCGGACCGGCCGGTTCGCGCTGCAGGTGACGCCTCCGGAGCAGACCGGGGGCGCGCTGGCCTACCGCTTCGACCCCACCCGCCCGGAGTCTCCCGCCACGCGCACCTTCGTGGACGACGTGCTCCAGCGCGACGCGGGCCGCGCCGACGCGCGCCCCGTGAAGGACGACGCGGTGAGCGCGCCCGGCACGCGCTACGTGGACTGGCTGGTGCCCGGCCTCGTCGGCATGAACGTGATGGCCGGCAGCATGTGGGGCATCACGTTCGTCATCGTCCTGGCCCGGCAGCGCCGGCTGCTCAAGCGCTTCGCGGCCACGCCCATGCGCCGCCCGGAGTACCTGCTGTCCTTCGCGCTGGCGCGGGTGGTGTTCGTGCTGTGCGTGGACCTGCCGCTCGTGCTGGGCTTCGCGCGCGTGACGTTCGGCATGCCCATCCACGGCTCGCTCGCGGCGGTGGCGGCGGTGGCCCTGGCGGGGACGTTCGCCTTCAGCGGGCTGGCGTTCCTGTGCGCCTCGCGCGCCCGCACCAGCGAGACGGCCGTGGGCCTCATCAACATGGTGATGGTGCCCATGATGGGGCTGGCGGGCATCTTCTTCGCCTCCAGCCACTTCCCGGACGCGGTCCAGCCGCTCATCCGGGCGCTGCCCCTGAGCGCGATGAACGCCTGCATGCGCGCCGTCATCAACGAAGGCGCGCCGCTGTCCGCGCTGCTGCCGGACCTGGCCATCCTGGGCACGTGGGGCTCCGCGTGCTTCGCCCTGGCCGTGCGTCTGTTCCGCTGGACCTGAGCACTCCCCACCATGTCTCCCGTTCCCCGTCCGCTTTCCACGGCGCCCGTCGTCATGGGGCTCCTCACCCTGCTCTGGGCCGCCGCGCCGCGCGCGGAAGGGCCGCCCGCGTCCGGAGCCATCCAGGCCCGGCGCACGCTCAAGCCCATCCAGCTGGACGGCCGGCTGGACGAAGCGGAGTGGGAGCAGGCGCCGCTGTTCGACCGCTTCGTGCAGACCTTCCCGAAGAACGGCGCGGCGCCCAGCGAGCGCACCGACCTGCGCGTCCTCTACGACGACGACAACCTCTACGTCGGCATCCTGGCGCGCGACTCACAGCCCCTGCTCATCAACCGGCAGCTGGGGCGCCGGGACCGGCCCCCGGAGTCGGACTCCGTGACGGTGATGGTGGACAGCGCGCACGACCACCGCACCGCGTACGCGTTCACGGTGAACGCGGGCGGCATCCTCCGGGACGTCCTCTACTTCGAGGACATCAAGTACACCGAGGACTGGGACGCGGTGTGGGACGGCGCCGCCGCGGACCTGCCGGACGGGTGGTCCGCGGAGCTGGTCATCCCCCTGCACCTGCTGCGCTTCCCGGAGGCGCCCACGCACACCTTCGGGCTCGCGGTGCGCCGGCAGCTGGCCCGCACGCGGGAGGTCATCGACTCCACCCTCCTGCCGCGCAACGACAACGCCTTCGTGTCCCGCTTCGGGCACCTGGAGGGCCTGGAGCGCATCCCGTCCCGCAGCGGCGTGCAGCTGACGCCCTACGTCGCCGCGCGCTTCGGCATGAGCCCCCGCTACGCGGACCCGGCGCGGCCCACGCCCCGGCTGGGCTCCCCGTCCGCGGACGTGGGCGTGGACCTGCGCGCGGCGCTCACCAGCGACCTGACGCTCACCGCCACGGTGAACCCGGACTTCGGCCAGGTGGAGGCGGATCAGCTCATCCTCAACCTCAGCACCTTCGAGCAGTTCTTCCCGGAGAAGCGCCCCTTCTTCCTCCAGGGCATGGACGTCTTCCAGCCGGTGGGGGACTCCTCGCAGACGCTCTTCTACACGCGGCGCATCGGCCTGGAGACGCCCATCCTGGCGGCGGTGAAGCTGACCGGAAACCTCACCGACACGCTCCAGGTGGGCGTGCTGGACGCGGTGGTGATGGGCCCCTCCGCGCCCCGGACGGACCTGACGGGCGAGGACGGCGAAGCGCCGCCGGACCGGCGCATCCGCTTCCACCCGTCCCGGCCGCTGCACCTGGGCCCCAACAACGCGCTGCCCGCGCAGGCCGGCGCCGCGCAGAACTTCCTCACCGTCGTGCTGCGGCAGCAGCCCGTCACCGGCGTGTCCGTGGGCGGCACGTTCGCGGCGGCGACGCCCCTGTCGGACCTGTGCGCGGGCGGCCTGCCCCAGGACCCCGCCGAGCGCGACGCGTGCCGGGTGGCCGGCGGGAACGCGGCGGCGCTGGACTGGGACGTGCGCGGCACGGACGGCGCCTGGGGCGTGCGCGGCCAGCTCACCGGCTCGCGCGTGGCGGGAGGCCCGGAGGCGGGGCGTCCCCTGCGCGACGGCACGCTCCTGCGCCCGGGGGACCTGGGCCTGGGCACCTACGTGAGCGGCGGCAAGCAGGGCGGTGAGCCCTTCCGCTTCGACGTGGGCTACGAGTACCTGTCGCCGCGCCTGGAGCTGAGCACCACGGGCTACCAGCCGACCCAGAACCTCCAGGAGGCGTCTGGCCGGGTGTCCTTCGTGCGGCCCACCGGCTTCGGGCCCCTGCTGGACTTCTCCTCCTCCGTGCAGGGCATCAGCAGCTGGAGCACGGACGGGCGCGGCATCCGCCTCAGCCACAAGCTCACGGTGGGCGCGCTGGCCACGCTGCCCGGCTTCCACGCCGTGGAGTGCGAGCTGGGCCAGCTGACCGGGCGCAGCGACATCCGCGAGATTCCCCTCACCGGCATCCCCTACGAGCGCCCGCCGTACCGGTACGCGGCGTGCGCGGGCTCCACGGACAAGAACCGCGCCCTCTCCTTCCAGTTGGACGGCTACGTGGGCCGCATCTCCGCCCCGTCGCCCCTGCCCTCCAAGACGGGCGGCGGCGGCGCGGTGACCATGACGTGGCGCCCCACGCCGCGCCTGGAGACGCAGCTGACCAGCGAGCTGCTGACCAACCTGGACGGGCCCCGCTACGTGGGGGACGAGGACGGCCGGCTCGTGTTCGGCCAGCTGCACCCGCGCGCCGTGTCCTTCACGCTGCGCCAGCTGCTGGTGCTCACCCCGCGGCTCACGCTCCAGGCGTACGCGCAGTTCTTCTCCGCGTACGGCCGCTACGGCCCCTTCTTCGAAGGAACCCCGGACGCGAACGGCCGGCTGCCGCTCGCGCGGCTGACGCCCACCACGACCGCGCTGGACCCGGACTTCCACGAGTCCGCGCTCAACCTCAACGCCGTGCTGCGTTGGGAGTACCGGCTGGGTTCCACGCTGTACTTCGTCTACTCGCGCGCCCAGACGGAGCTGCCCACCACGCCGGGCACCACCCAGGTGACCCGCCTGGCGCCCAACCAATTGCTGGACGGCGCCACCACGGACACCTGGTTGTTGAAGTGGTCCCACCAGTGGGGGCTTTGAGACGTATCAGGTCCGGCGCCCACCCCATCCCCCGCCGATGCAAGGGATTGGGCGGGCGCCAGCCCTCAAAGCCAACTCAAGCCGTGGGGCGTTCGTCTGAATACAGGGAACCCGCCAGGACATCCATGCTCCGGATGGCCCCGCGAATCTCTTCCAGGAAGGGACGGCTCAGGTCTCCCTTCAGGCCGTCCGTGCAGAAGCTGGCGTAGATGTCATTGACCACCCGCTGGAGGTGGTTGGCCTTCTCCACGGGGTTGTCCATGGGCTTGAGGAACTCCGCCTCCAGCCGCGCGAAGGCCTGGCGGCCCTGCTCGTCCACGCCCCGCTCGTTCGCCAGCTTCCAGGCGATGTGCTGGAGGCGGTAGTCGGTGTGGAAGTTGTCCGCCAGGAAGCGCAGGTACCGGTTGCGGCGGAAGCGCATGGTCAGCGCCATGCTGGTGTCCATGTACTCGAAGTAGTGCCACATCAGGGCGGGCATGAAGAGCGTCTCGCCGGTGCGCACCACCGCCTGATAACCCCCCACGTAACGCACGAAGTTGTCGTTCTCCTCCTGGCTGAGTCCTTCCGGGCTGAGCGCGCTGTTGTTACGCATGGGCAGGATCTTCCGCGACGACGTGGGCGGCACCAGCACCACGCGTTTCTCCCCCCAGAGCTGGTACTGGAAGATGTTCTTGTAGTCCGCGTCGAAGTGCATGTGGGTGAAGTTGCCCGTGTTACCCAACCACAGCATCGACATGTACTCGTCGGGTTCCCCCGGGTCCGGCTGACAGTACTCGGGGATGGTGTATCCAGCCTCCACCTTCTGGATCATCGACCGGGGGACCTCCGCGCAGACCAGACGGCTGTCAGGGTCCTTTGCCACCATCTCCAGGTAGCCGTTCACCGTGCTCTGGTTCTTCCCGATGTCGGAGAAGGTGAAGTCCTTCGAGATGAGCATCGACAGCATGCGGGTGAAGTATTCCTCGTGGCCCTCCTGCACCACGACGGGCATGTCCCCCAGTTCCTTGCGGGCGATTTCCAGGCTGGACAGCCGGCTGATGGGCTGCCCCTCGAACAGGTTCGTGATGATGACGGGCTTCTGCTTCCGCACGTACTCGTCGAGGAAGACTTCGCGAGTAGGGGCCTTGATGCGCTCGATGTTCTCGTACATCCGCTCTCCTAGAGGGACCCGGTGTTGGGATTGCGACCCGCATGGTTGTCTTTGGGCTGAAAACAACCAGTTCTCAAGGAATTTACAGGCTTCAAGCATATCAATGCAAGATTTGACATACACGACTTGGCCATGACACATGAATGGTGTTTTCCAAGCCATACATCGCCTGGAGCCCAACGACATGTCGCCGGCCAGCCTGATTGAACTCCTGCGCATTCGTGCCACGGAAGCGCCAGGACATCAGGGCTACACCTTCCTGGTGGATGGTGAATCCGAAGAAGCAGCGCTCACCTATGGCGAGTTCGACCGGCAGGCGCGTGCCATTGGCGCCTGGCTCCAGGCGAACGGGGCGCGGGGGGAGCGGGCGCTGTTGCTGTTCCCGCCGGGCAACGAATACCTGACGGCCTTCTTCGGGTGCCTGTACGCGGGCGTGGTGGCGGTGCCGGCGTATCCGCCGGACGTGACGCGCCTCAACCGCAGCCTGCCGCGCCTGGAGGCGATGGTGCGCGACGCGCGGGCGCGCTTCGTGCTCACCACGGAGATGATCCACGGCATGGCCGGGATGCTCTTCGAGCAGGCGCCGGAATTGGCGGGGCTCACCTGGGTGGCCACGGACGCGCTGGCGCCGGGGCTGGAGGACGGCTGGAAGGACCCGGGCGTCACGGGGGACGCGCTGGCGTTCCTCCAGTACACGTCCGGCTCCACGGGCAGCCCCAAGGGCGTGATGCTGACGCATCGCAACCTGCTGGCGAACCTGGCGCTCATCCACCGCGCGTTCGGCCACTCGCGCGACAGCCGGGGCGTCATCTGGCTGCCGCCGTACCACGACATGGGGCTCATCGGCGGGCTGCTCCAGCCGCTCTACGGCGGCTTCCCCGTCGTGCTGATGTCGCCCATCGCGTTCCTGCAGCGCCCCTTCCGCTGGCTGCAGGCGGTGTCGCGCTACGGGGCCACGACGAGCGGCGGGCCCAACTTCGCCTACGACCTGTGCGTCCGGAAGGTCAGCGCCGAGGAGCGCGCGACGCTGGACCTGAGCCGCTGGAAGGTGGCCTTCAACGGCGCGGAGCCCATCCGGCCGGAGACGCTGGAGCGCTTCCACGAAGCCTTCGCGCCGCAGGGCTTCCGCAGGGAGGCCTTCTACCCCTGCTACGGGCTGGCCGAGTCGACGCTCATCGTCACCGGGCACGCGCTGGGCACCGCGCCGGTGACGGACGGCGTGAACCTGGTGGGCTCCGGCCGGGTGCTGGAGGGGAACACGGTGCGGCTGGTGGACGCGCGCACCGCCCGCGAGTGCGCGCCCGGCGAGGAGGGCGAAATCTGGGTGGCGGGCGCCAGCGTGGGCCAGGGCTATTGGGAGCGGCCGGAGGAGAGCGCGCGCGTCTTCCACGCGCGGGTGGAGGGCGGGGGCTCGGACGACGCGCGCTACCTGCGCACCGGCGACCTGGGCGTGCTGCGCGGCGGCGAGCTGTTCGTCACCGGGCGCATCAAGGACCTCATCATCCTGCGCGGGCGCAACCTGTACCCGCAGGACGTGGAGTCCACCACGGTGCGCGTGCACCCCGCGCTGAGGCCGGGCTGCACCGCGGCGTTCTCCGTGGAGCTGGAGGGCGAGGAGCGGCTGGTCATCGTGCAGGAGGTGGACGCGCGCCACGCCGGCACGGACCTGGAGGCGCTGGCCCGGAGCATCCGCGAGGCCGTGGCGCTGGCGCACGACGCCCAGGCCCATGACGTGGTGCTCATCCAGGGCGGCTCCCTGCCGAAGACGTCCAGCGGCAAGGTGCAGCGGTACGCGTGCCGGCAGGCGTGGCTCGCCGGGGAGCTGGAGGTGCTGGGCCAGAGCACGCTCCAGGCCTCCGTTCCGCCCGTGCCCACGCTGCGTCCGGAGCAGCTGCTCGCGCTCCCGGAGCCGGAGCGCGCGGCGCTCTTGGAGGCGTCGCTGGTGGACGCGGTGGCGGCGAGGCTGCGCCTTCCGCGCGCGCACGTCGACGCGGAGCGGACGCTCATCAGCCTGGGGCTGGACTCGCTGGCGACGGTGGAGCTCAAGAGCGACCTGGACGCGTGGCTGGGCACGGACACGTCCCTGGCGCGGCTGATGGACGCGGTGAGCCTGCGGGCCCTGGCGCGGGAGCTGGTGGGCTCGCTGGGACAGCGGCCGCTCGCGCCCACGGCGTCGGGGGACGCGCTGGGACGCCACCCGGTGTCCGAGGGACAGAAGGCGCTCTGGCTGGCACAGCGCCTGGCGCCGGACAGCACCGCGAACCACCTCGCCTTCGCGGTGCGCTTCCATACGCCCGCGGACGTGCCCACGCTGCGCGAGGCGCTGGCTCGGCTGGTGGCGCGGCACCCGGCCCTGCGCACCACCTTCCACCTGGAGCACGCGGGTGAGCTCGTGCAGCAGGTGCACCCGGCCTCGGGCACCACGCTCCATCTGGAGCGCGGTGAGCTGGTGCAGCGGGCGGACGCGTCCCCGAACACCACGCTCCACCTGGAGCACGGTGCGCTCGTGCAGCGGGCAGACGCGGCCCCGCGCACCACGCTCCACCTGGAGCACGGTGAGCTCGTGCAGCGGGCGGGCACGGCCCCGCGCACCACGCTCCACCTGGAGCACGGTGAGTTCGTGCAGCGGGCGGATGCGGCCCCGCGCACCACGCTCCACCTGGAGCACGGTGAGTTCGTGCAGCGGGCGGACGCGGCCATTGGCGAGGGGCTCCTGGAGGACGCGACCTCGCTTCCGCTGGAGGACGCTCCGCTGCGGCGCGCGCTGGCGGCGGACGCGTCACGCCCGTTCTCGCTGGAGCAGGGGCCGCTCTTGCGCGCCTCGCTGTACGCCCACGCTGGCGGCGGACAGGTGCTGCTGCTCGCGGCGCACCACCTCATCCTGGACCTGTGGTCGCTGGCGCTGCTCGCGGAGGAGCTGCACGGGCTCTACCCCGCGTTGAAGGAGGGACGGGACTTCGCGTCCCCCGCTCCGGCCCTGCGGCCGTCGGACTTCGCCCGCTGGCAGCGCCCGTTCCTGGAGGGCCCCGAGGGCGAGCGGCTGTTCGCGTACTGGCGCCAGCGGCTGGACGGCGTGCCGGACGTCCTGGAGCTGCCCACCGACCGCGCCCGTCCCCCGGTGCGCGCGTTCCGGGGCGCAGCGTGCACCTTCCGGCTGGACGCGGACCTGACGCGGCGGCTGCGCGCGCTGGCGCGTGAAGAGGGCACGACGCTGTTCTCGCTGCTGCTCGCCACGTGGCAGGTCCTCCTCGCCCGGCATGCGGGACAGGAGCGCTTCGCGGTCGGCTCGCCCGCGGCGGGGCGCACGCGCGCGGGGCTGGAGGACGTCGTCGGCTACCACGTCAATCCCGTGGCGCTGGTGGCGGACCTGTCCGGGGACCCGTCCTTCCGCGAGCACCTGGGCCGGGTCCGGCGCACGGTGCTGGAGGCGCTGGAGCACCAGGAGTTCCCCTTCCCCCTGCTCGTGGAACGGCTGCGGCGTCCGCGCGACGCGAGCCGGTCTCCGTTGTTCCAGGCGGTGTTCGCCTGGGAGCAGCCGCACCGGCGCGAGGAGCTCACCCCTCTGGTGCTGGGCCTTCCTGGAGTGCGCGTGCGCTTCGCGGGGCTGGAGGCGGAGAGCGTGCCGGTGGAGCTGGGCACCGCGCAGTTCGACCTCGCGCTCCAGATGGCGGATGCGCCGAGCGGGTTGGACGGCGCGCTCCGCTACGACACGGACCTCTTCGACGCGGACACCGCCGGGCGCATGGTGGCGCGCTTCACGTGCCTGCTCGCGGGCATCGCGGCGGACGCGGACCAGCGCGTGTCGGCCCTGCCGCTGCTGCCGGACTCGGAGCAGGAGCGCGTGCGCACGTTCAGCACGGGGGCTCTGGCGCCCGCCTCCTTCACCCCCGTTCACCACGCCATCGCGTCACACGCCGCGCTCGCGCCCGACGCGCTGGCCATCGCTTCGGGCGAGCGGCATTGGACGTACGGAATGCTGGAGCGCCAGGCCCGCGTGCTCGCGCGAAGGCTGCGCCAGCTGGGCGTGGGTCCGGACGTGCGCGTCGGCGTGCTGATGCACCGCTCGCCCGAGCAGGTGCTGGCGCTGCTGGGCGCCCTCAAGGCGGGCGGCGCGTACGTGCCGCTGGATCCGGATGCACCGCGGGCGCGGTTGGAAGCACTGCTGGAGGACGTGGGCGCGGCGGTGGTGCTCACGACGCCGGAGCTGCGCTCACTTCTGCCCGCGTCCGTGCGGGTGCTGGACGACGTGACGGCCGCGGCCCACGACGTGCCGGACACCTCGCTGGACGTCACGCCCGACGAGGATCATGTCGCCTACGTCATCTATACGTCCGGCTCCACCGGGCGGCCCAAGGGCGTGCAGCTCACGCACGGCGGACTGACCCACTTCGCGGGCTGGTACCAGCGGACCTTCGGGCTGTCGCCCTCGGCGCGCGCCACGCACCTGTCCACGCCGGTCTTCGACGCGTCCGTGCTGGAGGTGTGGCCCGCGCTCATCGCGGGCGCCAGCCTGCACCTGCCCGGCGATGACGTGCGCGCCATGCCGGAGCGGCTCGTCGCGTGGCTCGCCGCCGAGCGCATCACCCACACCTTCCTCACCACGGCCCTGGCGGAGGGCGTGCTCGGCCAACAGTGGCCCCAGTCGCTCGCGCTGCGCGAGCTGACCACCGGCGGTGACCGCCTGCACCGGCGGCCCTCCACGCGCACTCCCTTCCGCGTCACCAACCTCTACGGTCCCACCGAAGGCACCGTGGCCGCCACCTTCGCCCCGGTCGAGCCCGGGGACGTGGTGTCCGGCCTGCCCACCATCGGCCGGCCGCTGGACGGCGTGCGCGTGCACGTGCTCGACGCGGAGTTGCGGTCCCAGCCGCTGGGGGTCGCGGGCGAGCTGTGCATCGGCGGGCCGGGCGTGGCTCGGGGCTACCTGGACCGCCCCGACCTCACCGCCCGTGCCTTCGTGCCGGATCCCTTCAGCGCGGTCCCCGGCGCGCGCCTGTACCGGACCGGAGACCTCGCGCGCCTGTTGCCGGAGGGCGAGCTCCAGTTCCTGGGCCGGCTCGACCATCAGGTGAAGCTGCGCGGCTTCCGCATCGAACTGGGGGAGATTGAATCCGTCCTCCAGCGTCACCCGGACGTGCGGCAGTGCGTGGTCGCGGTGCGCGACGAGCCTCCCGCGGGCAAGCGCCTCGTCGCCTACGTCGTCGCCGCGCCGGACACGGCGCTCGCCGGAGCCGCGCTGCGCGAGCACGTGCGCCGCGAGCTGCCGGAGGTGATGTGCCCCGCGGCCTTCGTGCTCCTGCCCGCGCTGCCGCTGACCCCCACGGGCAAGGTGGACCGTCACGCCCTGCCCGCGCCCGAGCTGGAGCGCTCCACGTCCCCGGAGGACGCGGCGCCGCGCACCGCCACGGAGCAGTCGCTCGCGGGCCTCTGGACGGAGCTGCTCGGCGGAGCCGTGGGCCTGCACGAGGACTGGTTCGCGATGGGCGGCCACTCGCTGCTGGCCGCGCGGCTGCTCGCTCGAGTGCGCGAGGTGTTCGGGGTGGAGCTGCCCCTGCGCACGCTGTTCGAGGCGCCCACGGTGGCCTCGCTCGCCGCGCGCATCGACGGGGGCGTGCGCGCTCCGGCGCGAGGACCCACGCTGACGCACCGGACAGACCGCGCGCCGGAAGCGCCGCTGTCCTACGCGCAGGAGCGGCTGTGGTTCCTGGACCAGTTGGAGCCCGGCGATGCGCGCTACCACCTGCCCGCGGCGGTGCGCCTCCAGGGTCCGCTGGATGTCGGGGCGCTGCGCCGAGGCCTGGATGAAGTGGTCCACCGCCACGAGGCGCTGCGCACCACCTTCTCCCAGCACCAGGGCCGCGCCGTTCAGCGCGTCCATGCGCACGTCCCCTTCGAACTGCCCGAAGTGGACCTGGGTGGCCTGTCCCAGGAGGCGCGCGACGCGGAGGTGCACCGGCTCGCGAAGCATGAGGCCCGCGCTCCGTTCCCGCTCGCCCAAGGCCCCCTGCTGCGCGGGCGGCTGCTGCGGCTGGGCCCTGACGAGCACGTGCTGCTGCTGACGCTCCACCACATCGTCGCGGATGGCGAGTCCGTCGCCGTGCTGTTGCGGGAGTTGGGCGCGCTGTACGCGGCGTTCTCCACGGGCGTCCCTCCGGCGCTCGAGCCGCTGCCGCTCCAGTACATCGACTTCGCGCTGTGGCAGCGGGAGTGGCTGGCGGACGGCGTGCTGGAGCGGCAGCTCGCGCACTGGAAGCAGCGGCTGGCGGGCGCCCCCGGTGTCCTGGAGCTGCCCACGGACCGGCCCCGGCCCGCGGTGCGGACACTCGCGGGCGGCCGTCACGCGGTCCATCTCCCGGCGGCGCTCGCCGGTGGACTCGCGGAGCTGGGCCGGCGCGAAGGCGCCACGCCGTTCATGACGCTGCTGGCGGCGTTCCAGACGCTGCTGCTGCGCTACACGGGCCAGGACGACCTGGTCGTGGGCTGCCCGCTGTCCAACCGCACGCGCGTGGAGACCGAAGGGCTCATCGGCTTCTTCGTCAACACGCTGCCCCTGCGCACGGACGCCTCTGGCAACCCCTCCTTCCGCCAGCTGCTGGGCCGGGTGCGCGAGTCCGTGCTCGCGGCGCACGAGCACCAGGACGTGCCCTTCGAGAAGCTGGTCGAAGCGCTCGCGGTGGAGCGCGACCTGGGCCGCACGCCGCTCTTCCAGGTCGCGTTCTCCTACCAGGACGCGCCCCTGCCCTCCCGCGCCCTCCAGGGGCTGAGCCTGACGCTCCTGGAGTCCGAATCCGCGCCGGCGAAGTTCGACCTGGACCTCGCGCTGGAGCGCGGCGAGGACGGCGGGCTGACCGCGCGCTTCGAATACGACGCGGACCTCTTCGACGCGGCCTCCATCGCGCGCCTCGCGGGGCACTTCCAGGAGCTGCTGTCCAGCATCGCGGCGGATCCCGACGGCCGCGTGGGCGACCTGTCCCTGATGACGGCGGAGGAGCGGCACACGCTGCTCCACGGGTGGAACCCGCGCCCGGTGGCGCCGCCGTCCCACGTCCCCGTGCACGCGCGCTTCGGGACCTGGGCGGAGCGCACACCGGACGCGCTCGCGGTGGCCTTCGCGGGTGAGGCGCTCACCTACGGCCAGCTCGAAGCCCGCGCGAACCGGCTGGCCTGGCACCTGCGCGACCTGGGCGTGGGGCCCGACGTGCCCGTGGCGCTCTGCCTGGAGCGCTCGACCGCGTTCGTCGAAGCGGCGCTGGGCGTGCTCAAGGCGGGCGGCGCCTACGTTCCGTTGGACCCTTCCGCGCCCCCGGAGCGGCTCCAGTCCATCCTGGAGGACGTCCGCGCGCCGGTGCTCCTGGCCTCGCGGAACACCGCCGCGCTGGCGCTTCCGCCGGACTGCCGGTGCCTGCTCGCGGAGGACGGCTTCGGCGCCACCGGTGCGCCCGAGCACGCTCCGCCGTCGCTCACGGGCCCGCGCCACCTGGCGTACGTCATCTACACGTCGGGCTCCACCGGCCGCCCCAAGGGCGTGGAACTGGAGCACGCGGGACTGGCCCACCTGGTGGACTGGCATCAGCGGACCTACGCGCTGACGCCGGAGGACCGCACGACCCAGGCCGCCGGGCCCGCGTTCGACGCCGCGGTGTGGGAGCTGTGGCCCACCCTCACGGCGGGCGCCAGCCTCCACATCGTGGAGGATGAGGTGCGAGGCGCGCCCTCGCGGCTCGTCGCGTGGCTCACCGATGAGCGCATCACCCGCTGCTTCCTGCCCACGCCGCTCGCGGAGGCGGTGCTCACGCAGCCGTGGCCCGCGCACGCGGCGCTGCGGACGCTGCTCACCGGCGGAGACCGGCTGCACCGGGGCGCGCCCGAAGGCACACCGTTCCAGTTGATCAACCACTACGGCCCCACGGAGTGCACGGTCGTCGCCACCAGCGGGCCCGTCTCCGCGGGCGCCGTGAACCCGCCCATCGGGCGCCCCATCGCGAACACCCAGGCCTACGTCCTGGACGCGCGCCAGCAACCCGTCCCCGTGGGCGTCCCTGGCGAGCTGTGGTTGGGCGGCCTGGGGCTCGCGCGCGGCTACCTGAACCGTCCGGAGCTCACCGCGCGCGCCTTCGTGCCGCACCCCTTCGACGCGCGCGACGGCGCCCGCATCTACCGCACCGGCGACCGGGTCCGCTTCCTGCCGGACGGGGCGCTCGAGTTCCTGGGCCGCGCCGACACGCAGGTGAAGCTGCGCGGCCTGCGCCTCGAACTGGGAGAGGTGGAGTCGCTCGCGCTGGAGCACCCCGCCGTGCGGCAGGCCATCGCGACGGTCCGCGAGGAGGGGCCCGGCGACAAGCGGCTGGTGCTCCACGCGGTGGTGGCGCCGGGACAGGCGTGCACGGAAGGCGACCTCAAGACCCACCTGCGCCGCCGGCTGCCGGAGTCCCTGGTCCCGTCCGCCATCCTGTTCCTGGACGCGCTCCCGCTCACCCTCAACGGGAAGGTGGACCGTCGCGCGCTGCCCGCGCCGGATGCCACGCCCCGCGCGGACGGCGTGGCGCCGCGCGACGCCACGGAGCAGCGGCTGGCGGACATCTGGACGGAGCTGCTCGGGGCTCCCCGGGTGGGCGTCCACGACGACTTCTTCGAGCTGGGCGGCAACTCGCTGCTCGCCACCCAGGTCATCTCGCGCGTGCGCGAATCCTTCGGCGTGGACGTGCCCCTGCGCAGCGCCTTCGAGGCGCGCACCGTGGCCGCGCTCGCGCAGGTCGTCTCACGGCAGGCGGAAGTCCGGAAGCAGCCCCTCCTCACGGCGCGCGCGCCAGATGAGGCGCTGCCCCGGGTGGATGGGCTGTCCGAGGCGGAGCTGGACGCACTCATCGCTGAGCTCGAAAGCGGAGAAATCGAATCATGAGTGACGAGAAGCAGTCCTCCGCGTTGGAGGAGAAGCGCGCCCGCGCCCGGGCCCTCATCCAGCAGCGCGCGGCGAAGCCCCGAGCCCTGCCGCCCTCCTTCGCCCAGCAGCGGCTGTGGTTCCTGGATCGGCTGGAGCCGGGCAGCCACCACTACGGCATCCCCTTCGCCGTGCGCCTCAGCGGAACGCTGGAGAGAAGCGCCCTGGAGAAGAGCTTCCAGGAGATCGTCCAGCGCCACGAATCCCTGCGCACGACCTTCCAGGCCCGCGAGGGCGAGGCCGTGCAGGTCGTGGGGCCCGCGCCCGAGCTGCCGCTGCACGTGGTGGACCTGGGCGGGCTGGACGCGCAAGAGACCGCGCGCCGCGTGCGGGAGCTGACCGCCGAGGACGTGGCCGCGCCCTTCGACCTGGAGCGCGGTCCGTTGATCCGCTGGAAGCTGCTGCGCCTGTCGGACGCCGAGCACATCCTGCTGCTGTCGATGCACCACATCGTCTCCGACGGCTGGTCCATTGGCGTGTTCGTGCGCGAGCTGGCCGCGCTGTACGCGGCCTTCCTCCAGGGCGCGCCCTCGCCGCTAACGCCGCTCACGGTGCAGTACTCCGACTTCGCCCGCTGGCAGCGCGACTGGCTCCAGGGCGACGTGCTGGAGGAGCAGCTCGCGTACTGGCGCGCGCACCTGGCGGACGCGCCCACCGCGCTGGGCCTTCCCACGGACCGGCCGCGTCCTCCGGCCCAGACCTTCCGCGGGACGCAGCTGCCCCTGGGCGTGTCTCCGGCCGTCACCGCCGCGCTGAACGTCCTGTCCCGTCAGGAGGGGGCCACGCTGTTCATGACCCTGATGGCCGCGTGGCTGGTGCTGCTCCAGCGCTACACGCGCCAGGACGACCTCGTCGTCGGCACGCCCATCGCCAACCGCAACCGCGCGGAGACCGAAGGGCTCATCGGGTTCTTCGTCAACACGCTGCCCCTGCGCGCGAACCTCTCCGGCGACCCACGCTTCACGGACCTGGTGGGCCGCGTGCGCGAGACGGCCCTGGGCGGCTTCGCCCACCAGGACGTCCCCTTCGAGAAGCTGGTGATGGACCTGCGCGTGAAGCGGGACCTGAGCCGCTCGCCGCTCTTCCAGACGATGTTCGTCCTCCAGAACGCGCCGCTCCAGCCGCTGGCGCTCCCGGGGCTCACGCTGACGAACCTGGACCTGGAGACGGACACCGCCAAGTTCGAGCTCACCCTCACGCTGGTCGAGACGTCGGGCGCGCTGACGGGCTGGCTCGAATACAACACGGACCTCTTCGACGCCTCCACCGCCCACCGGCTGGCGCGGGCCTACGAGCGCCTGCTGGAGGGCATCGCGGCGGATCCGGAGCGCCGCGTCTCCGCGCTGCCGCTGCTGGACGCGGCCGGCCGCCAGCAGGCGCTGGAGTCCTTCCACCCGCCCGCGGTGCCGCTGTCCCCGCGCCCCCTGCACCTCCTCTTCGAGGAGCAGGCACGGCGCACGCCAGACGCCATCGCGGTGGAGTGCGAGGACGACCTCCTCACGTACGCGGAGCTGGAGCGCCGGGCCAACCGGCTCGCGCACCTGCTGCTCGCATCCGGCCTGGAGCCCGAGGAGCGCGTGGCGTTGTGCCTGCCCCGCTCGACGGAGGTGCTGGTGGCGATGCTCGCGGTCATGAAGGCCGGCGGCGCCTTCGTGCCGATGGACGCCGGAGCCCCCACGCAGCGGCTGGCCCTGATGGTCGCGGAGTGCCGCGCCCGCTATGTGCTCGCGCCCGCCTCGCTCGCGGTCAAGCTGCCGGTGCCGCCGGAGGCGCGCCTGGAGCCCGGCGCGTGGCGACAGGAAGGCCTGCTGGAGACGCCTCCCGCGCGGACCGTCCACCTGGAGCAACTGGCCTACGTGGTGCACACCTCCGGCTCCACCGGCGTGCCCAAGGGCGTGATGATCTCCCACGCGGGCATCGCCAACCGGATGCTCTGGGAACAGCACGCGCTGCCCATCGGGCCGGAAGACCGGGTCCTCCAGGTGGCCTCGTTCGGCTTCGACGCCTCCATCTGGGAGTTCTTCCGCGCGCTGCTCGCGGGGGCCCGCGCGGTGATGGTGCGCGACGGCGCGCACCAGGACAGCCGCTACATCGCGGACCTCATGGCCCGGCGCGGCGTCACGCAGATGAACGTGGTGCCGTCGCTGCTGCGCGTGGTGCTGGAGGAGCCCCGCATGGGGGACTGCCACGCGCTGCGCACGGTGGTCTGCGGAGGCGAGGCGCTGACGACGGACCTGGTGGACCGGCTGGCGGAGCACTCCTCCGCGACGCTCTTCAACTTCTACGGCCAGACGGAGGTGTCCATCGACGCCACGTGGTTCACCTGCGCGCCCGGCATGTCGCGCAAGGCGGTGCCGCTGGGCCAGCCGCTGGGCAACATGAAGATGCACGTGCTGGACGTGCGCGGACAGCCCGTCCCCCCGGGCGCGCCCGGCGAGGTGTACCTGGGCGGACCGGGCCTGGCGCGGGGCTACTTCCTGCGGCCGGACCTGAGCGCGGAGCGCTTCGTGCCGGACCCCTTCGGCCCTCCGGGCTCGCGCCTGTTCCGCACCGGCGACCTGGCCCGCCAGCTGCCGGACGGCGAGCTGGAGTTCCTGGGGCGCGGCGACCACCAGGTGAAGATCCGCGGCGTCCGCGTGGAGCTGGGCGAGATTGAAGCGGCGCTCCGTCAGCACCCCGCCATCCAGGACGTGGTGGTGCTCGCGCGCGAGCAGGCCGTGGAACCCGAGCCCCCCGCGCTGGACCCGCGCCTGCTCCCGCTGGAGC
>NZ_RAWF01000134.1:0-27028 GCF_003612075.1 Corallococcus sp. CA041A | reverse complement strand
ACGGGGTGCTGGGGGTGGGCTTCAAGACGAAGCACAACAGCCTCGACGCGGACGTGGTGGCCACGCTGGGCCGCGCGGTGGAGCGTGCGGCGAGCTGACGGCGCACGACGCGGTGATTGGCGCGCGGCTCGCGGCCATCCTGTGCGGCGGGCCGGGGGGCGCGGGGCATGAGGTGACGGAGGAGGAGGTCCTCGCGCTCGAGCAGGAGGCCTTCGTCAGCCTTTGCGGCGAGCCCCGGAGCCTGGAGCGGATGCAATCGCTGTTGATGAACAGACGCGTGCTGCGCAACTGAGCCGTCCGGTCCGGATGGCAGGCTTTGAACGAACCCCGCGGTCTTTCAGTCAAGGAGTGTCACCATGCGCAGCCGTCTGCCCCCTGGTCCCCGCTTGCCTCCCCTCCAGATGGTGCGGTTCACGAAGGACGCCACCGGCTTCTTCGCGGACTGTGCGAAGCGCTACGGAGACCCTTTCACCATGACGCTGCCTTTGGGCACGGTCGTGGTCACCGGCTCCCCGCAGGTCACCCAGCAGATCTTCGCCGCGGATCCAAACATCTTCGAGCCCATGGCGAAGGTGCCCATGGAGCCATTGATTGGTGAGAACTCGCTGCTATTGATTGGAGGCGAGCGGCACAAGCGCGAGCGCCGGCTCATCATGCCTGCCTTTCACGGGGAGCGGATGCGGGCCTACGGGGCGCTGATGCAGGAGGCCGCGCTCCGGCAGCTGGAGGGCGTGAAGCCCGGCGGCACGCTCACGGCCCAGCGGCTCACCCAGGCCATCTCCATGGAGGTCATCATCCGCGCCGTCTTCGGCGTGGAGGGCGCGGCGCGCGTGGAGCGCTTCCGCCACGTGCTGGAGGCCTACCTGGAGAACTACACGCCCTCGCTGGCGATGATGCCGGCGCTGCGGCGCCAGTTCGGCGGCATGGGGCCGTGGGCGCGCTTCCAGAAGGAGGCGACCCAGCTGGACGTGCTGTTGACGGAGGAGATCGCCGCCCGGCGCGCGAGCGGAGAGAAGCGCGAGGACGTGCTCAGCATGCTGCTGGCCGCGAAGGACGAGAACGGCGAGCCGATGACGGACGTGGAGGTGAAGGACGAGCTGCGCACGATGCTCGTCGCCGGCCATGAGACGACCGCGGTCAGCATGACCTGGGGCATGTACTTCCTGCACCGGGCGCCCGAGGCGCTGGAGAAGCTGCACCAGGAGCTGGCGGCATTTCCGACGGCGCCGGATCCGGAGGCCCTCTCCAAGCTGCCGTACCTGTCCGCCGTCTGTGACGAGGCGCTGCGCCTCAACCCCGTGTTCTATCTGGTGTCGCGCAAGCTGCGGGAGCCGTTCACGCTCGCTGGCTACGAGCTGCCCGCGGGGACGGGGCTGATGGTGGCCATCACGCTGACGCACTCGCGGCCGGAGACCTTCCCGGAGCCGGAGCGCTTCCTGCCGGAGCGCTTCCTGGGGCGCCGCTACTCTCCGTTTGAGTACGTACCGTTCGGAGGAGGGGCCCGCCGGTGCATCGGCGCGGCGTTCGCGCTGTACGAGATGAAGGTGACGCTGGGGACGCTGCTGTGGGCCCACCGCTTCGAGCTGGCGAAGGACACGGAGGTCCGGGCGGTCCGCCGCAACGTGACGGCGGTGCCCCACGAGGACATCCCCCTGCGCTCCCTGGGGCCGGCGGTGCATGCGGCGGCGGCCCCCGCGGCGGTGGTGGCCCGCTGACGAAGCAGGCAGCCAGGGGCGGTGAGCGAGGCCCGGCACCGCCCCCAAGTTGCTGGTGACCCCCGGAGTCCCACCGGCGAGAATGCCGGCGCGGTTCACTTCCAGAGGGCACTGCCATGCGCGTCATCAACTTCAACCCCGGCCCGGCCGGTCTCCCCACGGCGGCGCTGGAGCGGGCGCGGGACGAACTGCTCGACTTCCAGGGCACGGGGATGTCGATCATCGAGCACAGCCACCGGGGCAAGGCGTTCGAGGCCGTCCACAACGAGACCCTCGCCCTCGTGAAGGAGCTGCTGGCCGTTCCGGACACCCACGAGATCCTCTTCCTCCAGGGCGGCGCCTCGCAGCAGTTCGCGCAGGTGCCCATGAACTTCCTGCCCCAGGGCGGCTCCGCGGACTACGTGGTGACGGGAGGCTGGAGCGAGAAGGCGGTGGACGAGACTCGCTACTACGGCACGCCGCGCATCGCCGCGAACACGGTGGACAAGGACAAGCGCTTCACGCGCGTCCCCACCCAGGCCGAGCTCCAGTTGGATCCGAAGGCCGCCTACGTCCACATGACGAGCAACAACACGCTCTTCGGGACGCAATGGCACACCTTCCCGGAAGTGGGGCAGGTGCCGCTGGTGGCGGACATGAGCTCCGACATCCTGTGGAAGCCCATCGACGTGAGCCGCTTCGCGCTCATCTACGCCGGAGCCCAGAAGAACATCGGGCCGTCAGGCATCGTCCTGGTGCTGGTGGAGAAGTCCTTCATGGCGAAGGGCCGCAAGGACATCCCGAGGATCTTCCGCTACACGACGTACGCGGAGAACAACTCGCTCTACAACACGCCCCCCACCTTCTCCATCTACCTCTGCCGCAACGTGCTCTCGTGGATCAAGGGCGTGGGCGGCCTGAAGCAGGTGGAGGCCTGGAACCGTGAGAAGGGCGACCTGCTATACACGGCCATCGACCGCAACGCGGGCTTCTACCGGGCCCCGGTGGAGAAGGCGTCGCGCTCGTACATGAACGTCGTGTTCCGCCTGCCGGACGAAAAGCTGGAAGAGGCCTTCGTGGCCGAAGGCGCCAAGGCCGGCATGGTGGGCATGAAGGGCCACCGCATCACGGGCGGCATCCGCGTGTCTTTGTACAACGCGGTGACCGTGGACCACGTGAAGACGCTCGTCTCATTCATGGACGACTTCGCGAAGCGCAACGGGTAGTTCGCTCGCCGGCCCACGTGTCTCAATTCGAGACACGCTCCGGTGAGGTTGCTCCCTGTGGCTGTGTTTGCTTGTATCGCCCAATGACTCCCACAGGGGCGAAGCGACTCTTCCGGGCCGTGCTTCCCGACGGCATCTATCAGTGGCTGGCCCATCACAAGCGCCAGGTCTCCATGGGGCGGGTGCGGTGGGGCAGCCTGGGGCGTCAGACGCCCATCGGCGCGCACTGGGGACACGACCGCGGCCAGCCCATTGATCGCTATTACATCGAGCACTTCCTGGCGCGGCACGCGGCCGACGTCCAGGGCCGAACGCTGGAGGTCGGGGACGCGCGCTACACGCGGCGGTTCGGCGCCAGCCGTGTCACCCGCTCCGACATCCTCCACGCGCTTCCTGGGAACCCGGAAGCCACCTTCGTGGGAGACATCGCCCACGCGGTCGACATTCCCTCGGATGCGTTCGACTGCGTCCTCTTCACCCAGGTGCTGCAGTACGTCTTCGATGTCCAGGCCGCCGTGCGACAGCTGCACCGCATCCTCCAGCCTGGCGGCGTGGCGCTGCTGACCGTGCCCGGCATCATCAAGGTGGACTGGGGCGCGATGGAGCAGTGGCCGGACTGCTGGCGGTTCACCTCCCGCTCCGTCCACCACCTCTTTGAGCCGTCCTTCGGCCCCGGCAACGTGCGGGTGGAGTCCTTCGGGAACGTCCGCGCCGCGGTCGCGACCCTGCACGGCCTGGCTCGGGAGGACCTGCGAACCGCCGACCTCGACGTGCATGACCCCCACTACGAAGTCGTCATCGGCGTCCGCGCCGTGAAGTCCCGGGGCTGAGCCACCGCGTCGGCCCACGCGCTACGGCATACGGGCTGCAATGGTCAGGGGTGCATGGCCCCTGAGAGATCGCTCCTGAGGATGAGCGTCGACGTGCTCGCGTCGTGCGCTCGGCACGTGGTGCAGATCGTGACGGGGCTGGCGACGGTCGCGCTGGTGGTGCGCCTGCTCGGTCCGGAGAGCCTCGGCGCCTGGGGCGTCCTTGGCACGACGGGCTTCCTCCTCGGGTTGTCGGACCTGGGCCTCAGCATCGCCGTCCAACGCACGGCGGCCAGAACGGACGATGCCGCCACGCGCCAGCTCATCCGCCTCACGCTGCTGGTGGTGACGCTCGTCTGTCCCTGTCTCTGCGTCTGTGCGTACGTGTTCTTCCTCCACCTCCCGTCCGCGTCCGAAGCGCTGCGGGCGGACGTGGCCCGCGCCGCGCTTCCGGTCCTCGCGGCGGGACTCGCGGGCTCGCTGGCGGCACCGTTGCGTGCGTTCCTGCTGATGCGGGGCGCCAACACCTCGCTCGCCTGGGCGCGCGCCATCGGAGCCGCGAGCCAGATTGCGTTGACGGCGGCGGTGCTCGGCACCACGCGCTCGTTGCTGGGGCCGGCGCTGGGGCTGTTCGCGGGAGCCACGCTGGAGCTCCTGCTCCTAGCGGCGGTGTCCAGGCGCATCGACCCGCACCTCTCGCTGCGTCCTGGATGGCCGGCGGATCCGTCCCAGGTGCGCAGCGCGTTCCGGCAGGGCGCCGCGGCCCTGGCCATGAACGTGGGCATCGCGGCGGCGGTCCGCGCGGATGTCCTCATCCTGACCCGCTCCGCGTCCCTGAGTTCGGTGGGCGCGTATCAGGTGGCCTCCCGCGCCGTGGAGCAGATCCTCGCCTTCGCGAAGCAAGCGGGCGGATGGCTCATCCATCGCCTCGGAGATGCCCGGCACCGCGCCAGCGCGCTTCGCCTTGGCACGGCCCTTCTGGGCGGCCTCGCCTCCAGCGGTGTCATCGCGCTGGCCCTGGATGGCACCGCCCTGCTGGAGGCCTGGGTGGGCGCGCTCGCGCACGACTCCGTCACCATGCTCGCGGTCGTCCTCCTGGGCACCGCGGCGGTCATCGCGGCCGCCGAGGAGAGCGCGTCCTCGGCCCTGGCCGTGAGCGGTGAGACGCCGTGGCACCTGACCCACCCGGTGCTCATCGGCCACGCGCTGAACGTCGCCGTCTCCATGGCCGGGGTGCGGTACGCCGGTGCGTGGGCCGTCGCCGGAGGCACCGTCCTCGGAAACGGGGTCATCGCCGTGCTCGTCTGGCGCAAGGTCCGCGCCCTGGTCCAGTGGACCGTCCGGGAGGTGCTCTGGGCACTGGCCCCGGTCGGAGCCGCGGGCCTCGTGTCGCTCGTCGTGGGCTGGGGGCTCGCGCCGTTCGCCTCGCGGGGTCCGCTGGGGAGCGCCTGCGTCTGCGCACTCGTCACGCTGCTGGGGACCGGGATGGCACTGCTCGTCTGGTGGCGGCGGGATGCACGCCTCGCGGCGGCGGCATCCACTCCGGTGGGCGGCGCCGTGCCGACGTACGCGCCCTGAGGACTACCGCAGCTTCTGCCAGAGGATGCGGAGCAGGAAGAGCGGATTGCCCAGCAGGTAGCGGACGGCCATCCGGCGGGGCTCCTGGAGCAGGCGATACATCCACTCCAAGCCCAGCTCACGCCAGGCGATGGGCGCGCGTTGGATCCGGCCCGAGTAGAAGTCGAACAGCCCTCCCACCGTGAGGATGACGGCCTGCGCGGCCCCGGAGAGGTACTCGCGCGCCCACAGCTCCTGCCGGGGGCTGCCCATGCCCACCAGCACCAGGCAGGGGCCCAGCCGCGAGATGGACTCCGCCAGCGCGCGGGAGCCAGCGGCGGTGAGGAAGCCGTGCGAGACGATGGGGAGCTCCAGGCCCGGGTGGGCCCTTCGCAGGTTCTCCGCGCAGGCCTCCGCCACGCCGGGGGCCGCCCCCACGAGCACCACGGGCCAGCCTCGCGCGGGCGCGTGCTTGCAGAGCAGCGGCAACAGGTCCGTGCCGTTGAGGTTGTGGCGCATGGCCACGCCGAGCAGCGCCGCGCCCACCCGGATGCCAATGCCATCCGGAAGCACCATGTCCGCTTCCGCCAGCGCCTGCGCGAGCGCCACGTCGCGTGCCGCCAGGTTCAAGGCGTGCGGGTGCACGATGGACACCAGCTTCGCGCGGCCACCTTGTCCTTGCGTGAAGAGCTGCTCCACCGCCTGTTCGAGCGTGAGGTTGTCCACGCGGGCGGAGACGATGAACGGGCGCACTTCGGGCTGGGCGCTCTCGGGCGGTGCCAACGCGCGAGCCACCGACGTGCGCAACATCACTCCGAAGTCCGTCGCGGGGGTGCGGCCCTGGAGATAGCGCGCCTCCTCGGCGGCAAGGTCTCCATAAGGCAGCCCGAGCAGCCAGCGCGCCTCCACCGGCGACAGGTAGCCGCGCGGCAGCACCTCGTTGAAGCGCGCGCCCACCAGCGGAGCGCGCCCGCGCAGGACGTCTCGCAGCGAGGCTCGGGGAAGGGGTGCCTTCATCGAACGCCTCCCACGGCGCGGCACAGGGCCAGCAGGTCGTCGCCCGTGCGGTCCCAGCTGCGCTGGCGGGCGTGCCCTGGCCCTTCGCGCCGCACCCGCGCGGCCAGTGGCTCGTCCCGCACCACCCGCGTCAGCGCCGCCGCCATGTCCCGCTCGTCGAGCGGATCGCACAACACCCCCAGCTCGCCCACCACCTCCGGAAGCGCTCCCGCCCGAGCCGCCAGCACGGGCTTGCCCGCCGCGATGGCCTCCAGCGCTGGCAGGCCGAAGCCCTCGCACAGCCCCACCGCGATGAGCGCCTCCGCGCCCGCGACCAGGCCCGGGATGAGGCCGTCCTCCAGGTAGCCCAGGATCCTCACGCGCTCCTGGAGCCCCAGCCGCTGGAGCTCCGCCCGGATGAGCTGCTCGGCGCCCCAATCCGCGCCGGCCAGCACCAGCTGATGGTCCTGACTCACCGGGGACGCGGCGAACGCCCGCAGCAGCCGCAGGTGGTTCTTCCCCGGGTGCTCCAGGCGCGACAGGTACAGCAGATACGGCGCCTTCAGGCCCAGCCGCTCACGGGCCCACGCGGCACCAGCGCCGTCTCCAAGCGCGAAGCGGTCCGCGTCCACGCCGTTGGGGATGACGTGGATCCGCTCGGGCGCGCAGGAGAGGAAGCTCACCATGTCCCCGCGCGTGGCCTGGCTGACGGCGGCCAGCGCCTCGAAGGACCTCAGCGCCTTGGGCAGAAGCCATCTCACGTAGGTGGTGCGCAGCCGGTCGTACTTGTCCGGCACGTTGAACTGGGCCAGGTCGTGCACCACGCCCACCGTGGGCAGGCCGGGCCGCAGCGCGACGCGGCGGTTGGCGGCGGGCAGCAGCAGCACGTCCGCCCCGGCCCCGCGCGCATGCGCTCCGCAGCGGGCGAGGTACCACGATGCACCCAGCGCGGGCGTGTCGACGGCTGCCGGTGCCACGGCTCGCTCCGCGCCCACGAGCTCCGGGTCATACGCGGCGAAGTCCCGCGCCGTACCGAGCGCCACCAGCCGGCCCCCGGTTCGCGCAAGCCCTCGTGTCAGCCGGGGCAGCATCGCGCGCACGTACGTGCCAATGCCCGAGCGCCCCCAGTCCGTTCCCCCCAACGCGACGGCCAGCCTCACGGAGCCGCCTCCCCGGGACGGGACGCCCGCACCACGCGCGCCGGCACGCCCACCGCGACGGACGCAGGGGGAATGGCGCCGCGCACCACGCTGGCCGCGCCCACCAGGCTCCCGTCGCCCACGGACGCGCCCGCCAGCACCGTCGTGCCGTTGGCCAGCACCACGCCCCGGCCAATGCGCGTGCCCGCGCCCCGCTGGACGGTGACGCCGTGGAGCAGGGTGCACTCCGGGCCAATCTCCACCCCATCGCCAATGACGATGTTGAAGGGGTGCGGCAGCCTCAAGCCGGGGCCGATATCATCCGTCCACACATCGATGTGGAAGCCCACGCGCAACAGCGTGGACAGGCCCAGTGACGTGCCCAGTCCGCGCCGGAGCACCGCTCCCCACCGCAGCAGGCCCACCGCCCATAGGGACGGATCCGCCAGGGCCGCGGCTCTGGGAAAGCGCGCCCCCCGGTCCCTGACCGCATCCACCACCCGGGCCCTGTCCGAACGCAGGGCGCGCAACGGCTCCATGCAGGCATGGATTGACTTCGCTGACGCACGCATGGGCGGCTGCCGCTTGCAAGGCAGGAACCATGGCGTCGCACGCGCTGCCGGTGCGTGTCAGGTCGCCGCGGGCCTGTCTGCGTCCCGAACCGGGATGTCTCATCTGGGGACGCCGGGATGTCTCAAACGTAGACAACGCCGGGATTTGTCAAACAGGCCAGAGGACAAGTCGTTGGCCGAGCGCATCCGGATCAACCAGAGGGGATGTCTCGACATGCGGGAATGGTCTGTGCAAACGGATGCGTTTGCTGTCCCGCGTACTCCGATGTGCGAGTGCCCGGCCTCGCGCATCACCGGGACCGGAGGCGTGCTCCCGTCAAGCGCATCCCCCTGTCAGGAGACCCGAAACCGTGAATGTCCTGGACGTGAACCGGCAGTCCCCCGTGGTGATTGTCGATAGGGATGACGTCGCCAGACGTCGCCTGGGCGCCTGGCTGGAGGCGGCGGGCTACGCGGTGCGCGAGTACGCCACCGCGCGCGAGGCGTTGGAGGCGGACAGCGCCGAGTGGCTCGCGGTCTGCCTGGAGCTGGTGTTGGACGACATGGCGGGCCTGGACGTGCTGCGGCATCTGCGCGCGCGGGACACGACGCTGCCCGTCATCGTCCTCACCCGGAACCTGCAGCTCGACACCGCGGTGGATGCCACCCGGATGGGGGCCTTCGCCTTCCTGGACAAGTCCTCCGAACCGGCCCGGCTCGAACGGACGCTCCAGAGCGCCGCGAAGACCCGCCGCATGACGTGGCGGGAGCCGCGGGGCGCGCGAGAGGGCGGCGCGGAGCGGCTCATCGGCGCCATCGTGGGACGCAGCGCCCCGATGCGGACCTTGGCGCGCCAGTTGGACCGCATCCTCCAATCCGACGTGCCGGTGTGCATCTTCGGAGAGACGGGGACGGGCAAGGAGCTGGTGGCGCGCGCCATCCACGAACAGGGCGCGCGGGCCAAGGGGCCCTTCGTGGCGGTGAACTGCGCGGCCTTCTCCGAGGCGCTCCTGGAGTCGGAGCTCTTTGGCCACGAGCGCGGCGCCTTCACCGGAGCGTCGGCCCAGCACCGCGGCTGCTTCGAGCAGGCCCAGGGCGGAACGCTCTTCCTGGACGAGGTGGGCGAGATGAGCCCCGCCACCCAGGTGCGCCTCTTGCGCATCCTCCAGGAGCGCACGCTGCGCCGGGTGGGCAGCACCACGGAGGTCCGCGTGGACGTGCGCATCATCGCCGCCACGCACCGGGACCTGGTGGCGGAGGTGAAGGCGGGGCGCTTCCGGGAGGACCTGTACTACCGGCTGGCGGTGTACCCGGTGAAGGTGCCCGCACTGCGAGAGCGGCCCACGGACATCCTCTCGCTCAGCGACCACTTCCTGGAGAAGTACGGAGGCGCATCGCTCGTCCTGGCCGACGAGGCCCGCGAAGCGCTCGTGCGCCACCGCTGGCCCGGCAACGTGCGCGAGCTCCAGAACGTCATCCAGCGCGCCATCCTCTCCTGCGATGGCGAGCGCATCGAGCTGGCGGACCTCCCGCCGGAGCTGCGCGTCCTGGTGCTGCCGCCCGTCCCCGTGGCGCCTCCACAGCTTCAGCGGATGTCCGAGGACCTGGCCCCGTCACCCGACGTGGTGGTGCCGCTGCGTGAACTGGAGCGCCGGGAGATCCTCAAGGCCCTCACGGTGACGAACGGAAGCATCACCCTCGCGGCCCGGCTGCTCGGTCTGGGCCGGGCCACGCTCTACCGCCGCGTAGCCGAACTGCGCATCCAGCGGGAGCCAGACCCGGGGTGACACGCTTCCCGGTGCGCGTGCCGCCGTCATCGGGAGAGCCCCAGCAGACGCAACGCCGCTCGCGACAGGAGCCGGCGCCGCGCAAGCAACAGGGGATCTCCCAGCGGGAGCAGGGGACCGGTGCCCTCCAGCGAGGCCAATCCGTCGGGCGTGGCGATGGCATCGCGCACCTCCAGGCCCTCGCCCACCACGGTCTCCTCTTCCACCACGGCGTTCACCAGACAGGTGCCGCGCTCGATGATGGCGCGCGCTCCAATGAGAGCCCCCGGGCCGATCCGCGCACCGGCGCACACGAGCGCCTGGGGACCGATGAGCACGGGAGGGTTCACCTCGGCGCCGCGCTGGAGGAGGGCGCCGCGCGCCACCCAGACCCCTGGTGCCCGTTCGGCCGCGTGGATGAGGAGCCGCGAGGTTCCTTCCGCCCGCGGCAGCCGCCCCAGCAGCGCCTTGCAGGCCAGCCGCAGGGCCGCGCCCGGCGTCTCCAGGCGCGCGCCCCACCCGGGCAGCTCCTCCTCCGTGACGGGGCCGGTGGCCGCGGTGATCAGGTGCACCTCGGCTGGCGCGAAGGGCTCAACGGCCGGTGGTGGCGCCAGCCGGCCCACGCGCACGCCCCGCTCTGGCGCCCGGCGGTAGAAGGCCGCGAGGTCCGCGTTGCCCAGGACGGTGTCCGGCACCACGAGGAAGGGCGCGTGGGCGGGAAAGCCCGCCGAATCCGCGATGACGCCCGGCGGGAACAGCGAAGCCGTGGGGACGAAGATGACGTTGCGGGCCAGCGCCTCCTGCTGCGAGACGAGGCTTCGCAGTTCTGCTCCATGGGCGTCCGCGCCGATGTCGATGGCCACCTTCTCGAAGCCCGACGCGCGCAGCCACTGCAACTGGCGGGTGACGAGCGGGGGCCCGGCCACGGACAGGAACCCGGCGCCAGGAGCCGCGGCGCTGCGATGGATGACGGCGAACATGGTGTCGTCGGTTCCGTTCCTGGGGGGCCCGCCGGACGGAGGGCTGCCCTGTGATGACGCGCGCGAAGGCGTCTTCCTCTCAGCGCGGCTCCTTTCGCGGGACGGGCCCTTCCATGCCCCTCGACGCTCTGGAGCCGGACCAGAAGCCCATGACGTCGCCCACGCGATCCGGATGGGTAGCAAGGTCGGTGCCGAGCCCCACCACCACGAAGCCGACGCACGCCTCGCTCCCGAGCAGGCGCCGCAGCGCCCACACCTCGAACACGGAGTGCGCGCCGGAGCTGGCGAGGACGAGCACCCGCGCTCCCGTGCGGACCGCGAGCCGCAGCGCCTGCGGACGCCGCGCCTCCTCCCACGATACGAGCGTCGCGCCTCGTCCCGGGACGCCATCCCGGGCTGGGACGTCCATTGCCCCAAGCCGGGACAGCAGCTCCCGGGTCCGCTCCTGTTGCGATTCCCCGAGCGGCAACACCCGCGTAACGCCGCTCGCCTCGTCCAGCGCGGCCCGGAGCTCCACGACGAGCTCCTCCAGGCCCTCGGCGGTGGCGGGCCAGGGAGTGGCGGCCACCACCGGGCCGCGTCCCCAGAACGAGAACTCGGCCGGCGTCCACAGCTTGAAGCCGCGCAGCGAGGAGGCGGTGAGGGCCACCACGGCCAGCAGCGCGAAGGTGGGAGGCAGCAGCAGGGCCACCGCGCGGCGATAGGACTTCGAGGGACGCGTCGGCGGGGTGGCGGAGGTGAGCACGCGCAGCTCCATCGCTGGCTGGCGCACCTCGCCCTCCACCACCTTCTGACGCTGCTGGAGCTCGGTGAGGCGCGTCTCGGTGATGTGGATCCGCGCGAGCAGCGCGCTGGCCTGGCCCTCCAGGGCGGAGAGCCGTGCGATGCGCTCCTTCGCGGCCTCCTCCGCTTCGGCGTAGGCGCGCCACTTCTTCTGGGCCAGCTCTCGCTGTGAGCCAGCGTCCAGCAGGCTGTTCTGGAGGAAGGTCCAGGAGGGGTTGGTCCCCACGACGCGGTCGGAGACGGTGCCACCCGCGGGCCGGGACTCCAGGGCCCGCACGGCGGCGGTGAGCTGCACCACCTCGGGATGTTCCATGGAGAGATTGGCTCCGCGGGCGGCGAGCTCCGCGCGCAGCTCGGCCAGCTTGCGCAGCTCGAAGTAGCTCTCGGTCTCCGACAGCACCATCCGGCTGGGCTGCTCACGGGCCGCCTGCTTCAGCAACAGCGCCCTGGCGTCCGAGGACTCCGCTTCGATGCGGAAGCGGTTCTTCTCGGTGCGCAGCCGCGCCGCCTCCTCGATGGAGGACTGCCGGTCGAGCGTGAGCTCCGCGATGCCGTTCTCCTGGCGGAAGCCGTCGTAGTGCGCCCGGGCCTCCTCCAGCTGCGCCTGGACCTTGAGCACCTCCTCGCCCAGCGCCTTCAGCTGCGCCTCGGCCCGAGTCCGCTCCGAGTCCCGCTGATGGTCCAGGAACACCTGGGTCATGGCGTCGGAGAGCCGGACGGCCTCCTCGGGGCTCGCCGCGGTCGCGGAGAGGGTGAGGATGTTGGAGCCGCGGGACACGGCGATGTCCACCCGCCGGGCCAGCGCCTCCAGGGTCACCGGCAGGCCCGTGCGCGTGCGCAGCGCCTCCAGGTTGTTGGGGAGCTTGAGCGTGTCCATCAGCGTCTGGATCTCCCGCTCGGGGTTCGCCGCCGCGCGCGAGCCCGTGGGCTCCCAAACGAGAATGGTGCGGGCGGTGAACTCGCGGGGCATCACGGTCTTGGCCAGCAGCACGCCCAGGACGATGCCCGCGACGAAGCACCCGGCGATGATCCGCCAGCGGCGCCGCAGCACCCGCGCGATGCGCAGGGGATCAACGGGATACCCGGAGCGCACCGACTCCTGTCGCACGGGCGCCGTCTGCGTTTCGGGCTCCGGGCCCTCTTCCAGCGAGAACATCCGGTGAGGACGGCTGCACGGTGGATGCCAGCGTCCAGCCAGCCTGGATGGGCGCGGGTGGCGGAGCTCTTGCAATGTCAGACACCGTCGCGGACGGCGGGAGCGCTCGGAGCCGTCTCACATTGAGACAGAACCATGTCCCGGGAAGAGATGACACCAGGAGGAGACAGCGTCGGGGCACGGCCCTTCCGGCCGCGTCGTGTGCTCGTGGTCTTCGTCGATGCGCTGGGTCCGTCCCAACTGGAGACCTTCGAAGGGCTGCGTGGGCTGCCGCACCGGGGCCGCCTGCGCGGCATCCTGGGCTTTTCATGTGGCGCGCTGCCGACGATCCTCACCGGCGCGCCGCCGGAGCGACACGGGCGGATGTGCCTGTTCGCGCACGCGGAGCGCGAGGACGAAGGCGTGCTGTCGCCGCTGAGGTGGCTGGGGCTGTTGCCGCGCCAGGTGCATGAGCGGGGCATGCTGAGGCGTGCCGCGGCGCGGGCGCTGAAGAGGACGGAGGGGCTGACCGGGTACGTGGACCTGTACCGAGTCCCTCCGGAGCTGTTCCGCTGGCTCGACCTGCCGGAGCGAGAGGACCTGTTCAACGCCGAGCGCATCGGCGGGGTGGAGACGTTCCTCACGAAGGCGAGGCGCGCGGGCCTGCGCGTGTTCGCGGCGCCGTGGCAGATGCCGGAGGAGGAGCGCTGGGCGCACACCTGCGCGGTGTTACGGGCGAGCAAGCCGGACCTGGCCTTCGCGTACGCCACCGCCCTGGACGGCGCCCTGCACCGTACGGGCAACGGCAGCCAAGACGCGCTCGCGACGGCCCGGCGGCTCACCGAGCGGATCGAACAGACGGTGGATGCGATGCGCGCGGGCGGAGGTGATGTGACGACGGTGATGGTGGGGGACCACGGGATGGCGGACATCCACGAGGTGGTGGATCCAAAGCGGATGCTCGGGGAGCTGCGAGGCACGCGGCTGTTCGTGGACAGCACGATGCTGCGGGTCTGGGGTGATGAGCGGACGCGCGAGAAGGCCCGCGAGCGGATGGAGGCGCACGGGCTCCCGGGGAGATGGCTGGACACGGAGGCGCTGGTGGAGCGACAGGCGCCGGTGCGGGGTGCTCCTTACGGACAAGCCCTCTTCGTGCTGCGGGAAGGAGCCCTGTTCGCCCCCAGCTTCGTGGGGGGCAACGTGCGAGGCATGCACGGCTACGACGTGGACAGCCCCTCGGCGTATGCCGCCATCGCCTCGGATGCGCCGCTGCCCAGGGACCGAGGCGCGCTGATGGACGTGGCCGGGTGGGTGTGCGCGATGCTGGGTTTGGAAGGGGAGACGAATCCGGACGGGAGACCGCCATGGGCCGCGGCTTGAGGGTCGCATGGCTCAACGACGCCGCCACCCCCGTGGGC
Source organism: Corallococcus sp. CA041A (assembly GCF_003612075.1). Taxonomy (NCBI): domain Bacteria; kingdom Pseudomonadati; phylum Myxococcota; class Myxococcia; order Myxococcales; family Myxococcaceae; genus Corallococcus; species Corallococcus sp. CA041A. The sequence goes on along the minus strand of NZ_RAWF01000134.1, from coordinate 12,974 downwards.
GGCGCCGAGCGCTACGTGCGGGAGACCGCGCGGGAGTTGGGCGGGCGGGGCGTGACGTCGCTGCTCTTCTACGACGTGAACGTCTCGCCGGATCCGCACCCGGTGATGCGGGAGCCGTTCGAGGGCATCTTCCCCATCGTCGACCTGGCGCGGCAGCTGAGGGAGCTGGCGCCGGACGTCGTCTACGTGCACCAGCTCGCGAGCCTGAAGGCGCAGCGCGCACTGTTGGATTCGCCAGCGCCGGTGATCCGCTTCTTCCACGACCACCGGCTGTTCTGCCTGCGCGAGCACAAGTACACGACGCTGGGAAAGGAGCCCTGCACGAAGCCGGTGGGCGCGGCCTGCTACCCATGTCTCGGCTTCGTGGGCCGTTCGGAGGACTGGCCCGGGCTGAAGTGGGCCTCGCTGGGGAGGTTGCGGGAGGAGCAGGCGCTGGCCCGGAGTCATCACGCCCTCGTGGTGGGCTCGCGGTACATGGCGGACCACGTGGCGGCGCATGGCTTCCCGCGCGAGCGGACGCACGTCATCCCGCTGTACGCGCAAGCTCCGCTCCAGTCGCGGGTGCCGGTGGAGCGAGAGGAGGAACTGCTCCTGTTCGTAGGGCAGCTGACGACAGGCAAGGGCCTGGATGTGCTGTTCCACGCGCTGACACGCACCACGCAGCCGTGCCGCCTGGCGGTGGTGGGAAGGGGCCGGCAGGAGGAGGCGCTGCGCGCGAAGGTGGACGTGCTGGGGTTGTCGAAGCGGGTGGCCTTCCTGGGCCCGATGGCGCCCGAAGCGCTCTCCGAGCAGTACCGGCGGGCCGCGTGTGTCGTCTTCCCCAGCCGAGCGCCGGAGACGTCCGGACTGGTGGGCATCGAAGCACTGGCGCACGGGACGCCAGTCATCGCCAGCCAGGTGGGCGGAGTGGGGGAGTGGCTGACGGAAGGCGAGACGGGGCTGGGCGTGCCGCCAAATGATCCGGAGGCGCTCGCGGAGGCGATCGACAGGCTGATGGCGGCGCCGGGCCTGAGGATGACGATGGAGGCGCACGCGCGAAGGACCTACGAGGAGCGCTTCGTCCCCGAGCAGCACGTGACGAGGCTTCTGGCTCTGCTGGAGTCGGTGGCGGGCGCGGGAGGGAGGGCGGCGTGAGGGACGGACGCTTCACGTTGAAGGGCTCGCCCGAGGTGGAGGCGAGGATCTCCCAGGTGGTGGCCGAAGCGGCGGCCGTCATCCACGCGCATGTGCGCCCGGACGAGCTGCGGACGCTGGCCCTCATTGGCGGCTACGGGCGCGGTGAGGGAGGAGTGGAGAAGAGAGACGGAGTCGAGCGGCCGCACAACAACCTCGACTTCCTCCTGGTGCTGGAGCGAGCCCCGCGAGAGGGGCTGAAGGCGCGGCTGGACCTGGTGCTGGAGCCGCTGCGCGAGCGGCACGGGCTGGGGTTGGACCTGGGCGTGACGACGGTGCGGGCGCTGCGGAGGTCCCCGTGTCAGGTCATCTGGTACGACATGCGGTTCGGCCACAAGACGGTGGCGGGGGATGCGTCGTTCCTTCCGGGGCTTGAGCACTTCACGCGAGAAGCCATCCCACCCGACGACGTGCGGAACCTGGCGGTGAACCGGGGCACGCTGCTGATCATCAACCAGGTGCTGCGGGACCAGGGCGCGCTGGACGAGGACGCGCGCCGCACCATCCTCCGGCACACGGCGAAGGCCATCATCGGCTACGGCGACGCGCTGCTGTACTTCCTGGGGGCATACGACTGGAGCTACGCGGAGAAGCGGCGGCGGATGGCGCTGCGGCACGACGTGCCGGCCGGGTTCCGCAAGCTGTACGACGAGGCGAGCGCCTTCCGCCTGGAGCCGGACTACGCGCGCTTCGCCCCAAGCGAGCTGGGGCCCTGGATGGACGAGGGGAGGGCGAGGCTCGCGGAGGTGCACCTCAGGTGTGAGGCCGCGAGGCTGTCGGTGCCCGGGCTGAAGTGGTCCGGATACGCGGAGCGGGCGTTGAAGCACTCCCTCAAAGAGGGCGGCCTCCAACCGAAGGTCTGGCTGCGTCGGGTGCGCAACGGCGTGAGGTTCCGGCCAAAGGCTTCACCCGAGCTGGGGCTCCGAGCGCGATTGGGGCTGAGGCTCGGAGGGCCGCGAGGGGTGCTGGCGGCGGCGTTCCCATTCGTGGCGTTCGAGGTGGGCGGGCCCCGGGACGCCGAGTTCGCGCGGCAACTGCTGGGCGCCGCGAACCGCGAGGCAGCGGACTTGCGGCGCGCATATCTGCGGTACTGGGGCGAGTCGGGCGACCCCAACTTCGCGCACGTGGCGAGGAAGCTCGGCCTGCGCCTGGGGGACCAATCATGAGTCGCAAGGTCACCGTCATCATGCGCTCGAAGGACTCGGCCTGGGTCATAGGCCAGGCGCTCTCCGGCCTGTTCTCGCAGGCGCGCAAGGACTTCGAGTTGCTCGTGGTGGACTCGGGCTCCAGGGACGCGACGTTGGACATCGTCTCGCGCTTCCCCTGCCAACTGATCCGCATCGACGCTGGGGCGTACTTCCCAGGCGTGGTGCTCAACCGGGCCATCCGCGAAGCGCAAGGCGACATCATCGTCTTCCAGAACTCCGACGTGGTGCCGCTGACGCCGCAGGCGCTGGACCGGTTGCTGGAGCCCATCGAGCGCGCGGAGGCGGACGCGACCTTCGCGCGGCAGCTGCCCAGGCCCGAAGCGCACACGTGGGTGCGAAGGGATTACGAGGTGGCATTCCCGGAGCAGGGAGCGCCGCCGCCATGGATGACGTACTCGCTGCCATTCGCGGCGATGACGCGGGATGCGTGGCTCAAGCACCCGTTCTACGAGGACGCGTGGGGCTCCGAGGACACGGAGTGGGGACACCGGGCGCGAGGCGACGGGCTCCGGGTGCGCTACGTGCCGGACGCGTGGGTGATGCACTCGCACAACTACACGCTGAAACAGTTGTACGGGCGCCGCTTCATCGAAGGAGAGGCGGATGCCTTCATCCGGGAGGAGCCCGCGTCGCTGACGGGACTGGCCCGGAAGCTGGGCGCGTCATGGGCAAGGGATGCGGTCGCGCACCTCCGGGCGCGCGACGCCGCGGGCCTGGCGCTCTCCGTTCCCCGGCGGCTCGTGTACCACTGGGCTTATTGGAAGGGACACCAGTGGGGAGAACAGCGCCTGCGGAGCGGGAACGCGGACGCGAGCGTCGGTCAGCGGGTGGTGCTGCGGCGGCAGTGAGCTTGAGCCGCATCGAGTAGCAGTTCCTCGATGCCGCGAACGTAGGCGTCGAGTGACGCGTGTTCTCGCACGATGTCGAGCGCCCGCTGGACGAGCACCTCCTGCGCCGCCGCGTCCCGGTGGAGGGCCGCCAGCGCCTCGGCGAAGGCCTCACCCGTGCATGCCTTCACCAGCAGCGAAGCGTCGTGCCGATCAAGGAAGTCACGGGCACCGCCGCTGGGGGACGCCGCCACCGGCAGGCCACAGGCCATGGCCTCCAGATACGTGAGGCCCTGGCCCTCGTGCTCCAGCTTCGACGCGAACAGGAGCGCATCCGCATCCTGATACAGCGGAAGCAACTGCTCGCGGGGAAGTTGCCCGGCCCATGCCACGCGTCCGTCTACCCGCAGCACCCGCGCCCGTTGCCGCAAGGACGCGAGATACGCCGGATCGTCCGCCGCGCCCGCGAGCGTGAGGGTGGCCTTGACGCCGCGCTTCTCCAAGGCCGCCAGGGTGTCGATGGCCGCATCGGGGGCCTTGCTCGGATGGAGCCGGCCGACGAAGAGCAGCCGAGGCTCCGGGCGCATGGGCCGGAAGGGACGAGGGGTGAAGCGCGACAGGTCCACGCCCTGTGGCCGCACGACACCGAAGTCCAGCGGCACACCCGCCGTGAGGCACGTGCGCCGGACCGCGTCCGAAAGCCATGCGACCCCTGCGGGCTGGATGCCAGTCCAGGTTCGTGAAGGCACCAGCAGCGAGTCGAGCACGCTGCCCAGCCGAGTCCAGGGCCGCGCGTCGCGCCCCACGCTGAACGCCACCGGCCAGTCGTCGTTCACCGTGACGATCGCGGGGACGCCTGCCTCGTGGAGCACCCGCAGCGGCGCGAGCCCCAGTCTCCGCAGGCTCATGACCAGCACCGCATCCGGCCTGCCATGGTCCTTCAAGTAGCGGCGCACCGCCGCAGTGTTCCGCACACTGGCCACGAAGTGTCGGAGGCGATCCCGTCCCGCGGGCCGGCCGAAGCGGCGAGCCAGGCACAGGGACCGCAGCACGCGCCCGTTCTCGGAGCCATCGCCGCTGGTGAGGACGTCGACCTCGTGGCCACGCCGCTCCAACCCCTCCACCACATCTCGTGCGAGCAGCTCGTAGCCGCCGAGGACGTCGGGCGGGTACAGGTTGGTAAGGACGGTGACTCTCACGGGCAGGCCCTTCAGCTTGCAGGGGACATGCCTCCCCGCGAGCTGACTCCTTGCCCATGCACCGCCCGGATGTCTCGGATTGAGACGTCTCGGAATGGGAATGGGGAAGGAGGGGCGCCGCGGGTGGGGCGCGGAGTGTCTGGTCCATGAATTGCGTCTTGCCCGTGCATATGACGGCTGTGGAGCGCCCCGGGCGGCGCGTGGTGCATGTCCTTCGCAAGTACGACCCGCGTGAGTGGGGCGGGACGGAGACGCACGTCGTGGAGGTAACGCGGCGGCTGGCGGCGTTGGGCTGGGGGCCAGAGGTGCACGCACCGGCGGGGCCCTCGGAGCCGGATCGAGCGCTGGGCCCCGAGGTGCCGCTGCTGCGCTATCAGGCCTTCTGTCCGTTCCTGGGCCCGGCCGAGAAGCGAAGGGCGCTCGTCGCCAATGCCGGCAACCTGGCCACCTTCGATGAGCCGCTCCGGCTCGCGAAGGACGCGGGCCTCGCCCTGGCGCACCTGCACACGGCGGGGCGCATCGGCGGAGCCGTGCGGACGGCCATGCGCCTCACGAGGCGCCCCTATGTCATCTCCGTGCATGGGCCACTGCTGGCGCGGAAGTCCTGGCTGGAGCAGGACACCGCGCGGCGGCTGTCGGGGCTCATGGACATGGGCCGGCCCATCGGGTGGCTCTTCGGTGCCCGGCGCGTCATCCACGACGCCGCGCGAGTCATCACCTTCAACGAGGAGGAGCGTCTCGCCCTGTCCGAGGTGGTCGGGGACCGGGCCGTGAGGTTGGATCAAGGGGTCGACCTGAAGCGGATGGCCACGGGAAGCGCGCAGCGGGCGAGAGAGCGTTGGCCCCGGTTCGCCCGCGCACGTGTGGTCACCCTGGTGGGGCGCATCTCTCCGCAGAAGAACCAGGTGCTAGCGGTGAGGGCCTTCGCCGTGGGGGCGCCCGAGGATCATCACCTGGTCCTCGCGGGCGCGACGGTGGACGCGGCCTATGGTGAACAGCTGAAGCGAGAGATCCAGGCACTGGGGCTCGGCGAGCGCGTCCATGTCCTCGGCAACCTGGACGCGGCCCGCGAGGTTCCGGATCTGCTGGCGCTCTCCAGGCTCGTGCTGGTGCCCTCGGCGCACGAGGCCTTCGGACTGGCGGTGTTGGAGGCGTGGGCGGCGGGGAGGCCGGCATTGCTGGCGGTGCACTCGGGCCTGGCGGATCTCGCTGGAGCCATTGGCCCGGAAGGGCTGAGCGTGCCGACCCTGGAGGTAGAGGACTGGGCCCAGGCGCTGCGGCAGGCACTCGCCAACCCCGTGCGGCTGGACGTGGCGGCGCGAGCGGGTGCCGCGCAGGTGCGTCAGCGCTTCAGCTGGGACGTGGTGGCAAGCAAGGTCGCGGAGCTCTACCAGGCGGTCCTCGAGGAAGGAGCGCGGCGATGATGGACGGAAGCCCGGTGAGGAGGGGACTTCGTCGCTTGCAGCGGCTGGCGCTGGGACGGCGAGCCCGCACGTTCAACGAGGACGAGCTCCGGTGTCCCGCGATGGTGTTCGCGCCGCACCCGGATGACGAGACGCTGGGGTGTGGGGGCGCCATCCTGCAGAAGCGGCGCGCGGGAGCGGCGGTGCGGATCGTCCTCCTGACGGACGGCGCCAGCTCACACGCGCACCTGATCTCACGCGACGAACTGAAGGCGCAGAGGGCGCAAGAGGCGCTGGGCGCGGCGAAGGTTCTGGGCGTGGAGGAAGCGGACGTCTTCCTGCTGGGCTTTCCCGACGGCGCGCTGGACGCGAGCCGGGAGGCGGCAGTGGCCAGGGTGGAGGACCTGCTGCGGAGGCACCGGCCGGAGCAGCTCTTCGTCCCGTACGCTCGGGGCGAACACGCGGACCACGTGAGCACGAACCACCTCGTGCATGAGGCAGTGGCAAGGGTAGGGCGGCCCGTCACGGTGTTCGAGTACGCGGTATGGGCCTGGAGGCACTGGCCCATGGTGGGCTTCGGAAGGACACGAAGGCAGCAGCGGTCGGTGCTGGCGGGGACGGTGTCGACGAGGCTGGGACTGCGGATGCTCAAGGACTTCCGGACGAAGGTGTCCCTCCGGGGCGTGGTGGAGCAGAAGCGCGCCGCGCTGGCGCTGCACGCCTCGCAGATGGAGCGCCGAGACGCGGAGCCGCGCTGGCACACGCTGCACGACGTGGACGGAGGCGAGTTCCTCCCGTGCTTCTTCGAGGAAGACGAGCTCTACCGGCGCATCGACATCGCGGCGCGCTGATGGAGACGAAGTTCCTCCTCTTCCTGGGCCTGTGTGCGGTCGTCATTCCCGCCGGGATACACGCCGTCGGGAGGTCCGAACGCCTGAAGCACCTCTGCGTCATCCTGCTCGTCTGGGGCACCACCCACGCCTCGGCGGTGTCCCTCAACTTCTTCAGCCGAGCCTGGTACCGCGGCACCACGCGTGGCTTCGAGTTCAGCTGGCTCGACTTCCTGTGGATCTTCCTGTGGGTGGACGAGCTGCGGCATCGCAAGCCAGGCCAGCGGCGCGAGTGGCCCCACGGGCTGGCCATCATGGGAGTGTTCCTCGCGTACAACGCGGTGAACATCCTGCTCTCCGAGCCCCGGTTGTTCGGCCTCTTCGAGCTGTCGAAGATGTTCCGCGCCATCATGGTGTACGTGACGATCGCGGCCTGCGTGAAGAACGAGCGGGACCTCCGGCGCATCGTCGCGGCGCTGGCCATCACGGTCATCTACGAGTGCTTCTGGGTGATCCACTCCCGGGTCGTGTTGGGGCACAGCCGGGCGGACGGGACGCTGTTTCACCCGAACACCGTGTCGATGTTCAACCTCATCGCGGTCCCGGTGCTGCTCGCGGTCGCGCTCTCGGACGTAGGGCCACGCCTCAAACGCCTGTGCGGCGTGGCCACCTTCCTGGGCTCCATCTCGGTGCTGTGCACCGTGTCGCGAGCGGGACTGGTTTCGCTGGGACTGCTCCTGGTGGCGGTGGCCTTGACGTGTGGGGCGTTGAAGCCAACGCCGAAGACAGCAGGGGTGGCGTTCCTGCTGTTGCTCGCGGCCATTCCCGTGGGCCTCAAGCTGGCACCGGCCTTCCAGGCCCGCTTCGATTCCGAAGGAGGACTCTCCAGCGAGTTCGGGGGCAAGGAGCACGAAGGGCGCGGCGCCTACGTCCACCTCGCCCGGTTGATGCAGGAGGACCATGTCTTCGGAGTCGGGCTGAACAACTGGTCCTACGCGGTGTCCAACCAGTACGGCCGGATGATCGGCTTCGGTTACATCCCCTACACCGGCACGGATGAAGCACCGCCCAAGGGCCCCATCCCGGCGGGCTCGAACGTGGACGCGGCCCAGGCCCCCCCGGGACACAGCCTGTATCTCATCACGCTGGGAGAGACAGGCTGGCCCGGAGTCGTCCTCTTCGCGGCGGTCTGGCTGAGCTGGTTCAAGATGGGAGCCAGCTTCTTCCTCAAGCGTTCGCCCGCGCTGCGCTCACGCTTCGGAATCGGAGTCTTCTTCGGCCTGCTGGGAGCCTTCGCCCAGAGCTTCTCCGAGTGGGAGTACCGGCAGACGCCATTGCTCTTCCTGCTGCACATCCTCTTGGGAACACTGGCGGCCGTGTACCCGGCCCGTCCGTCGGTGACGGCGCTCCCAACGAAGACTCTCTCCCGGATGGCGAGGGTGTCACTCAAACGCGAGTGAAGCGCCCCGTCCGGGTGACGGCTCCGTGTTGGAGCACGGAGCCGTCAGCGCGGGATGCAGCCAGGAGTAGGGCGGCTCCTACAGGCAGATCCACCTGTAGATTCCGGAGCCTGTGGAGATGGTGCAAGTAGCGCCCAACGGTGAGCAGGCCGTATCTGGGTAGAAGTTGGTGCAGTTGTAGTTCTGGCAGGACGGGGCCCCAAAGGTGCACGTCCCTGTGTTGGTCCATTTCCCGCCGGAGGCGACGCACGTTCCATTGCTGCACGTCTGTCCGCTGCCACAGGTCTGGACGTTGGTGGTGGAGGTGCCAGTACAGCCGCTGCCGCTGCAGAGGCCGGTGGTGGTCTTCTGGACGGTGTTGCCGTTGCAGGAGTAGCTGTCCACCGGGGAGCACGTCTGGACGTTGGTGGTGGTGCTGCCACCGCAACTGCCACCACTGCAGGAGCCGCTGGTGGTCCTCTGGACGGTGTTTCCGCTGCAGGAGTAGCTGTCCACCGGGGAGCATGTCGTGACGGGCTGCGGGCTGGACGCGCAGGAGCCTCCGCTGCAGCCGCCATTGACGACCTGGTAGACGGTGTTACCGACGCAGTAGGGGCTGCCGGTGCTGGTCGGGCACGTCTGGACGAACTGCTGGCTGGACGCGCAGGAGCCTCCGCTGCAGCCGCCATTGACGGTCTGGTAGACGCTGTTGCCGCTGCAGAAGGGGCTGCCCGTGCCGGTCGGGCAATTCATGATATCCGTGATGGTGACGCCACAGGAGCCACCGCTGCAACCGGTGCCCGTGGTCCTCCGGACGGTGTTGCCGCTGCAAGAGTCGCTGCTCGAAGTAGAGCAGGTCTGGACGGCGGTGTCGGTGGAGCCACAGGAGCCGCCGCTGCAGCCGGTGCCGGTGACCTTCCGGACGGTGTTGCCGCTGCAGTAGTTGCTGCTCGAGGTGGAGCACGACTCGATGAGTTGCGGGGTGGACGTGCAGGCGCCGTTGGAGCAGCCGCCGTAGACGGTCTGGTAGGCACCGTTGCCGCTGCAGTAGGGACCGCTGGTGCCGGTCTGGCACGTCTGCACGAGGGTGTCCGTGGAGCCGCAGGAGCCGCCGCTACAGGTGCCCGTGCCACTGGTGCGCCGCAAGTCATTGCCGCTGCAGTAGTTGGTGCTCGCGGTGGAGCACGTCTGGACGAGGGTGTCCGTGGAGCCACAGGAGCCGCCGCTGCAAGTGCCGGTGCCGGTGGTCTTCCGGACGGTGTTGCCACTGCAGTAGTTGCTGCTGGAGGTGGAGCACGTTTCGACGAGTTGCTGGCTGGACGAGCAGGAGCCTCCGCTGCAGCCGGCATTGAGGGTCCGGTAGACGCTGCTGCCGCTGCAGAAGGGGCTGCTGGTGCCCGTCGGGCACGTCTGGACGAGCGTGTCGGTGGAGCCACAGGAGCCGTCGCTGCAGCCGGTGCCGGTGGTCTTCCGCAAGTCATTGCCGCTGCAGTAGTTGGTGCTCGCGGTGGAGCACGTCTGGACGAGGGTGTCCGTGGAGCCACAGGAGCCGCCGCTGCAAGTGCCGGTGCCGGTCAGCTTCCGGACGGTGTTGCCGCTGCAGTAGTTGCTGCTGGAGGTGGAGCACGACTCGATGAGCTGCTGGGAGGACGTGCAGGCGCCGTTGGAGCAGCCGCCGTAGACGGTCTCGTAGGCACCATTGCCGCTGCAGAAGGGGCCGCTGGTGCCGGTCTGGCACGACTGCACGAGGACGTCAGTGGACTGGCAGGATCCACCGCTGCAGGTGCCCGTGCCGGTGGTCTTCCGGACGTCATTTCCGCTGCAGTAATTGGTGCTCGCGGTGCTGCAGCTCAGCGCCGAGCCGCCGCAGGTGCCGGAGCCGTTGCACACGTCACCCGTCGTGCACGCGTTGCTGTCATCGCAGCTGGCGCCCGAGGACTTCGGCACGTAGGAACAGGTGCCGTTGGAGCAAGTGCCGGCGGACTGGTAGCACTGATTGGGCGGGCTGTTGCAGCTCAGCGCCGAGCCACCGCAGGTGCCGGAGCCATTGCACACATCACCGGTCGTGCACGCGTTGCCGTCATTACAGCTGGCACCCGAAGCCTTCGGCACGTAGCTGCAGGTGCCGTTGGAGCAGGTTCCCGCCGCCTGGTGGCACTGGCTGGGAGGGCTGTTGCAGCTCAGCGCCGAGCCACCGCAAGTGCCGGAGCCGTTGCACACGTCACCGGTCGTGCACGCGTTGCCGTCATTGCAGCTGGCCCCCGAGGCTTTCGGCACGTAGCTGCAGGTGCCGTTGGAGCAGGTGCCCGCGGCCTCGTAGCACTGGCTGGGCGGGCTGTTACAGCTCAGGGCCGAGCCGCCGCAGGTGCCGGCACCGTTGCAGACGTCTCCCGTCGTGCACGCGTTGCCGTCATCGCAGCTCGCACCCGAGGACTTCGGTGCATAGCTGCAGGCACCGTTGGAGCAGGTGCCGGCGGCCTGGTGGCACTGGCTGGGAGGGCTGTTGCAGCTCAGGGCCGCACCGCCGCACGTGCCCGCACCGTTGCAGACATCGCCCGTCGTGCAGGCGTTGCCATCATCACAGAGGGTGCCCGCGGCCTTCGGCGGGTAGGTGCACGCTCCATTGGAGTAGGTGCCCGGCAAGCCATGGCAGGCATCCGGCGGCGTTGTGCAAGCCGGCACGCCCGCGCAGACGCCCGCTCCGCTGCACACATCGTTGATGGTGCCGCCATTGCCGTCATCACAGGCAGTGCCCGCCGCCTTCGGCGCATAGGAGCACGCGCCCTCACTGCACGTTCCCGCCGCCTCGAAGCACTGGCTCGGAGGGCTGCTGCAAGTCACCGGCGTGCCCGCGCACCCGCCCGCTCCGTTGCACGTCTCATCCACCGTGCACGCATCCCCGTCATCACACGCGTCACCGGCTTCCTTGTACGAATAGGAGCACGTCCCGTCGCTGCATGCCCCCGCCGCCGCATAGCACTGCCCCGGAGGACTGTCGCACTGGGTGGCGCTTCCCGCGCACACGCCCGCGCCGTTGCATACGTCCGTCCCGGTGCACGCATCCCCGTCGTCGCAGGTGGCCCCAGCTGCCTTCAGCGCGTAGCTGCACACGCCATTGCTGCACGTCCCCGCCGCCTCGTAGCAGGCCCCCGGGGCGCTGTTGCACGTCACCCCAGCACAGGCGTCGTACCCGTACACCTCCGCCGTCTTCAGGCTCGCGCCGGTGGCGCCAATACCGCCCACCACCAACACCTTGGCCTGCGTCGCCAGCGACACCGCCACATACGAATACCGCGCACCGGTCATCGGCGTCGCCGCGCTCCACTGCCGGGTGACGGGGTCGTACACCTCCGAGCTCGCCAGTGCGGCTGTTGCTGCGCTGCCATACATGCCGCCCGTTACCAGCACCTTGCCGGTGCTCAGCAGGGTGGCCGAGTGCAGCTCCCTCGCCGAGCCCAGCGCGCCCGTCGCGCTCCACTGCCCGGTGCCCGGGTCGTATTCCTCCGCTGTCGCCAGCAGCCCGGTGCTGTTGCGGCCACCCACCACCAGCACCTTGCCCGAAGGCAGCAGCGTCGCCGTCAGGGAATCGCGAGCCACACCCGAGGCAAGATTCCCTGCGGAAGCCCACGTGTTGGTGGCGGGGTCATAGACCGCCGTGGAAGCCAGGCGGCCCGTCGCGTTCTCGCCGCCCGCCACGAGCACCTTGCCTGAAATCAACAGCGTGGCGGTGAGCACCTGCCGAGGCGCCGGCATGGGGGCGGCGGCCGTCCAGGTGCCTGTCGCAGGGTCATAAACGGTGGAGGAGGACAAGTAGCCGCTGGCGTTGTAGCCGCCCATCACCAGCACCTTGCCCGTCGGCAGCACCACGCCCGCGTGGTACTTGCGCGACTCAGCCATGGTGCCGGTGGCCGTCCACTCCTCCACCAATGGAGAAGCACTGCGGGCCAACGGCTTGTCTTCCGGCGCCTTGCTGCTACAGCTCAAGGCAACACATACCAATCCCAACAGCAGAACCCTGCTGACTCTCATTGCGTGCATGAATTTCCCATTGAATGGAGGCTGTCGCCGCGCCCCCCGCTGGCTTGTTTCAGTCAGTCACAATGCCCCACTTCCCGTGAAACGCACAAAAGGGACAGGGCCCTGTTGAAGAGGAAGGAGGGTGCGGAGGGACCGCCCAAGCAATGCTCCCGGCCGGTGGACAGGTCACTGGAGCCCCGTTGGGTTACACGCCACCCCAGGCCGCGCGCCCATTGTGTGCGTATGTCCAGGCGCTGGGCCTTCCAGCGGGTTCCCAGAGCGACAAGGTCTGCGTGACCCACCTCGGGACGAGCGACGACCCCACGCGCAAGCAACAGTCGTTGGCGGGTCGCCGCTTGGCGGCACCAGGTTACGCCGCGACGCCCACGAACATGTTGTAGTCAAAGAAGTTGATATGGAGCCACGTCACGCCAAACAGGCTCTGGTCAACCTTGTAGGCGAACTGGCCGAAGAGCTGGTCACTGTCACGGATACCGTCCTCGAGGAACATGTCGGCGATCCAGCCGACCCAGATCAGGTCCTTGAAGATGCTGCTGTCTGGCGCTCCGTCCAGCATGTAGAGGGACTGGGTGCTGTGGAGCCAGAGCAGGTTGCGGCCGTAGAAGGTCTCCGCATACCGCTGTTTGGTGGAATCCCGCACCTCGCAGTCGTTGTAGGTGTCCCCTGCCTTGCCCGGGTCGCTCAGGCTCGGGATGTCCTTCGGATACTCCTTGGAGTGGAAGATGAGACCGGGTCTGGATCCGATCCTGAGCGAGGGATGAGCTGACAGGCCATCGAGCGGCCGTGAGCCTGCGCATCGGCACGATGGAAGGCGTCTGGTGGGTTACCTCGATGGAGGTGGCAAGATGCCGAAGGTG
>NZ_RAWF01000133.1:0-27161 GCF_003612075.1 Corallococcus sp. CA041A | reverse complement strand
CAGCTCGCCCTTCTCCACCGCCTGCCCCACCGCGCGCGCCAGCTCCACCGTGTCCACGCCGTCGTGCAGGTAGAAGCTCGCGTCCTCGGAGATGAGCACCGCGTCCACCGCGGGCTTGGACACCGCCGACAACGGCACCCACTGCTGCCTCCGGCGCGGCTTGCGTCCGGCCTCGCGCGCCTCGGTCGCCCGCTGCTCGATGAGCGCGGTCGTCTTCGGGTTCTCCTTCGCCAGGGAGTCCGCGTCCGGCAGTCCGGCGAAGGTGAGCGCCGCGGTTCCCAGGCCCAGCACCAACACGCCCACGAGTATCCAGCGCGCCCAGCGCCTCTTTCGCGTCGGCGCGGGCTGCACCTCCGGCGGTGCCGGCGGGATGGGGCCGGAGGGTTCGGGGCTCGGGGACTCGGATGGACCTTCAACGGTGGACATCTTCCGGCCGTGTCTAGCGCCGCGCCGTCCGGGCGTCATCCTTCACGGTGAGCTTCGCGGAGGCCAGGCGCGGCTGCTCGGGCGAACGCCAGCGCTCGTCCACCGACGCGAAGCCCGCCACCAGCTCCCCCGCCAGGTAGCCGCGCGTCTTCTTCCCCTGGCGGCGCAGCCAGTCGTTGATGACGTGTCCCTTCGCGTCCTTGCGCGCCTCCGGCTGCGCGAGGTTGAAGCGCGAGCGCTTCACCAGCCCGCCGGACTTGTGCACGAACGTCACCGTGCCGTCCGTCCCCACCCGCTCCACGATGCCGATGTGCGTGAGACCGTCGTTGATGAGGCCGTCGCGGTTGCGGTCGAACGTGTTCTTGAAGAAAACCAGCGCGCCCGGCTTCGGCGTCTCCGTCAGCATCCCCAGCGCGCGCGCCTTGCGGTGGATGGCCGTGACGCCGTTCTCCTCCGGCAGCACGTCGTCCGGCAGCAAATCCAACCGCCGCTGCTGGAACGCCAGCCGCGTCATGCCCGAGCAGTCATCGCTCACCGTCGAGCTCATCTTCGCCAGCGTCGTCATCCCCACCCAGGACTTCGCCCGCCACAGCGCCCGGTCCGACAACTCGACCACCGGCCGCGCCTTCTTCGTCGCCGTGACCTTGTTCGCCGCCTGAGCCGCCCCGCCCCACACCAGCGCGCTCACCAACGCGCCCACGCACACGCCTCGTCCCATGCGCACGCGACAGAGCAACCGCCGTGCCCGGTCTTCGCGGCATTGCGCGTGTCCACCTCACGACGGAGCACGCCCACCTGTCGGCATGCGCTGGGCAAGGAAGTTCCCACCCATGGCAACCGCGCGCCCTGAATCCCTCAGGGCGCGACGCTGTTCGAGCCGCGTCCGGTCGCGCCCGCGGGCGGATGCACTTCACCCGACGCGGGGTTGTTCCACCGGCGACCGGGCGGCGGCATCCGCTTCTGTTCCTCGCGGAACAGCGTGCGCAGGTGCTCGTCATGGAGGACAGGCGCCGGACGGGGCCGGGGCTCGGTGATGATCCCTGGGGACGGACGCGGCGACGTGGGGCCCAATCCACTGTTCCCGCAGACCACGCCCACGCATCCGGGGCTGATGTACTCGCCGGGCGTGCTCGGGACCGCCCCGGGCCGCTCGATTTCCCAGGTCCGCGTGGGCCTGGGCTGCATCAGTCTCGGAGGGTTGGCGGGCGAAAACTCCACCGGCGGCGGGCTCTTCTCCCGGGCCTCCAGCGCGACCATCAGCGGCAGCGCCAGCCCCAGCACCGCGAACTGCCCCAGGGCGCCGGGCATCCGCGAACCGGTCGTGGGCAGCACCTGGGTGCGCAGGCTCGACAGGATGAACGCACCACCAATGGCCGTGCACAGCGCGAGCGCCCCCCACGTCATGGCCTGCGCCGTGATGACAATGGAGGACAGGCGCCAGGTCGCGCCCACGTCCACCGCCGCGCTCCAGGCATTGGCCTTCCAGTCCGCCGCCGGCCCGGCCATGCCGTAGCCCACCGCGCACGCCGCCACCCACACGGCGGCGCCATGCACCTCGCGGCGCAGGAGCCACCCCTGCGTGAGGCCCACCGCCACGCCCATCCCGATGGACGCCGTCCCGGGCGACAGTCCCAGCGCCACGGCCAGGGCCCGCGAGCCCACCAGGCCCACCGCCACCGCCATCGCCGTCAACCCCGCCCAGCCAGCCACCTGGAGCCCCGCCCGGCGCAGCGCGAAAGCCTGCGCGTTCCCGAGCATTGCCCCCGCGACCGCGAAGACGCCCAGCTCCGCGAGCCGGTGCACCACGCCCTGCTCGACCGAGGACAGCCGCCAGATGGCCGCCGAGCCCAGCACCGTCTCCAGCAGGCGGGCCCAGTCGTCCGCCTGCGCCCACGGGACGAGCAGCCCCAGCACGGTGACCACGGAGATGAGGAGGACGTGGACGAGACGAGAGCCCATGGCCCGGCAGTCTGCGCGAGTCCCCCGCTCCAATGCCATGCACCGAGGCACCTTCCTGCCCGCCGGCCAACGGAGGTGTCGCCCGGTGGAGGTGGATGTACGGCGCGACAGGACCTCACGGGTTAGACTGAACCCCGGTGCGTTTCGCCTACTACCAGCGCCTGTCGCCCGCCGAGCAGCGCATCTACCGGCGGAGCGACGCCGCCACGGAGGTGCCCCTGCGGACGCCCGCGACGCTGCGGCCCCGGGTGGAGTCGGTGCGCCAGGCGCTGCTCCAGGAGGACCGGGCGGTAATCCAGGCCGCGACGCAGTCCCTGGCCCGCGCGTTGACCGAGCGGCTGGAGGTGGCCGGGGTGGAGGTGGAGGTGTTGGAGACGCGGCCCTCGAATGACGAGGGCGAGCTGCACGGGCTCTACACGTGGGCGCCCGGGCAGCGGCCCCGCATCCAGGTGTGGATGCGCACCGCGAAGCGCGGCCGGGTCGTGGCCTTCCGCACGTACCTCCGCACCTTCCTGCACGAGCTCTGTCACCACCTGGACTTCCTCTGGCTGGAGCTCGGCGCCTCCTTCCACACGGAGGGCTTCTTCCAGCGCGAGTCGAGCCTCTTCGGGCAGCTGGTGCCCCCGTCAG
Source organism: Corallococcus sp. CA041A (assembly GCF_003612075.1). Taxonomy (NCBI): domain Bacteria; kingdom Pseudomonadati; phylum Myxococcota; class Myxococcia; order Myxococcales; family Myxococcaceae; genus Corallococcus; species Corallococcus sp. CA041A. The sequence goes on along the minus strand of NZ_RAWF01000133.1, from coordinate 24,146 downwards.
CGGGGTTGGAACGCCGTGAAGCGGCGGACACTGGGAAATGGAGCACGAGCACAAGGCGCGGCCGGCGCTAGATTGCCGCCCCTATGGCGCATCCCACCGACGACAAGAACTTCCGCCTGCCCACCACCCTCCGCCCGCGCCGCTATCAAGCGACGGTGACCCTGGACCTGGAGGGGCGCACCTTCACGGGTGAGCAGCACGTGGAGCTGGAGCTGTCCCAGCCCACGACGGAGATCATCCTCCACGCCAACGCACTGGAGCTGGGCGAGGTCACCTTCCGCGCCGGCAACGACGTGCGCAAGCCCGCGTCCAAGCGCGTGGCCCCGGTGAGCGAGACGGTGGTGCTCACGTTCGATGCGCCCCTGCCCGCGGGCAGCGCCACGCTGGACGTACTGTGGACGGGGCACTTCAGCGACGGCCTGCGCGGCCTGTACGCGGCGGGCAAGGTGGCCGCGACGCAGTTCGAGGCCGCGGACGCGCGCCGGCTGTTCCCCTGCTTCGACGAGCCGGCCTTCAAGGCGCGCTGGGCGCTCACCGTGCGCGTGCCGGAGGGCCACGCGGTGCTGGGCAACGGCCGCGTGGTGAAGGACGAGAAGGACGGGGCGCTGCGCAAGGTGACGTTCGAGGAGACGGAGCTGCTCAGCTCGTACCTCATCGCGCTGGTGGTGGGCCCGCTGGTGGGCACGCCGGAGGAGAAGGCGGAGGGCATCCCGGTGCGCACGTGGGCGCTGCCGGAGAAGGCGCACCTGGCGAAGTTCGGGCAGGACGCGGCGCTGCAAGTGCTGCCCCGGCTGCAGGACTACTTCGGGCTGCCGTATGCCTTTGGCAAGGTGGACCAGGTGGGCATCCCGGACTTCGAGGCGGGCGCGATGGAGAACGCCGGCCTCATCACCTACCGGGAGGTGGCGCTGCTGTTGGACCCGGCCACCGCTCCGCTGTCCGTGCAGAAGCGCGTGGCGGAGGTGGTGACGCACGAGCTGGCGCACCAGTGGTTCGGCAACTGGGTGACGATGGTGTGGTGGGACGACCTCTGGCTCAACGAGGCGTTCGCGACGTGGATGGCTTTCAAGATTGTCGACCAGTGGCGGCCGGACTGGCGCATGTGGCTGGACTTCGACGCGCACCGGGCGAGCGCGCTGGCGCTGGACGCGCTCAAGTCCACGCACCCCATCCACGGTGAGGTGCGCAACGCGGGCGAGGCCGGTGAGAGCTTCGACGCGATTACGTACGAGAAGGGCGGCGCGGTGCTGCGGATGATTGAAGGGTTCCTGGGAGAGGGGCCCTTCCGCGAAGGCATCCGGCTGTACATGCGCAAGCACGCGCGCGCGAACGCGGTGAAGGAAGACCTGTGGAACGCGCTGGGTGAGGCCGCGAAGCAGCCGGTGAACGAGCTGGCGACGAAGTGGATTGGCCAGAGCGGCTTCCCGCTGGTGTCGGTGAAGGTGGAGGGGCGGAAGGTGACGCTGTCGCAGCAGCGCCTCTATTCGGAGCCGGGGGTGAAGAGCTCGGAGACGTGGCCGGTGCCCATGGTGCTGCGCTTCGAGGACGCAAGCGGCGTGAAGGAGCAGCGAGTGCTCTTCCGCGACGCGGAGACGACGGTGACGCTGGAGGGCGGCTCGGGCGACGTGAAGTGGCTGTGCGCCAACGGCGGCTCCACGGGCTTCTACCGGGTGGCGTACGAGAAGCCGGCGCTGGACGCGCTGGCGGCGAACATGGGGACGCTGGCGCCGTCGGAGCGCATCTCGTTGCTGGCGGACATGTGGGCGCTGGTGCGCTCGGCGCAGGCGCCGGTGGCGGACCTGCTGGACCTGGCGGCGCGCTTCGGGGACGAGGAGGACGAGGCGGTGCTGGACGAGCTCGTCGGGCGGCTCGGGTACATCGAGAACCGGCTGACGGAGGGTGAGGACCAGGAGCGCTTCCGCCGGTGGGTGGAGCAGCTGTTGGGCGGCGGCCTGAAGAAGCTGGGCTGGCAGGCGGCGCAGGGCGAGCCGGACCGGGTGCGGCTGCGCCGCGCGGCGCTGGTGCGCGCGGTGGGCGGCCTGGCGCGCAGTCCGCAGGTGCTGGCGGAGGCACGTCCGCTGGTGGCGCGGATGCTCCAGGGAGACAAGACCGCGCTGGACGCGAACCTGCTGGACACGGCGGTGGGCATGGTGGCGCGCGCGGGCGACGCGGCGCTGTTCGATGATTTGTCGCAGCGGATGCCGAAGGAGCCGGACCCGGCGACGCAGCGGCGCTACCTGATGGCGCTCACGTCCTTCGAGGACGCGAAGCTGACGGAGCGCGCGCAGGCGCTGTTGTTCACGGAGACGGTGAAGACGCAGGACGTGGCGAGCTTCGCGACAGGCCTGTTGGGCAACCGCACCGGGCGCGACGCGTGGTGGGCGCAGCTGCAGAAGCACTGGAAGGACCTGGTGGGGCGCACGGGAGCGGCGCCCATGCTGCTGCGCCGGGTGGTGGAAGGCCTGGGCCTGCTGCGCACGCGCGAGCAACTGGAGCAGATGAAGGCGCTGCTCCAGGCGAACCCGATTCCGGAGGCACAGCAGGCCACGGCGCAGACCCTGGAGCGGCTGACCCAGGACGTGGCCCTGCGCGAGCGCGTGACCCCGGAGGTGTCCGCGTGGCTGAAGCGCCGGCCGTAAGCCCCTGAAGGACTGTCCCGGCCGCGCATCTGGAAGTTGCGCGGCCGGGGGGTTCTGGGGATGGTTCGAGATGCCTCGGGGCTCACCCGGGGCGCACTGCACGGCGCCTGGCCGTGCGCCAGGACACTGCTGCCATGCCGCCCCCTTCCGCTCCCCTCCTCCCCTCCTTCCGCATCCAGGGGTTCCGAGCGTTCAGGGACCTGGAGATTCCGCGCCTGGGCCGCGTCAATCTGATCGTCGGCAAGAACAACGTGGGGAAGACCACGGTTCTGGAAGCGCTCAAGGTCTATGCGGCAGGTTCAGATGCGGCATGGGAGCTCAAGGAACTTCTTGAGTTCCGGCAAGAGGTCCATCGACATGCACCGCGAGACGACAAGGCACAACGCATCAACATCATGCGTGCCTTCTTCCAGCCTTCCGAGCAGCCTGCACTGACATCTTTTTACCTGAGCACCCGCGATCTCGACCCGAAGCTTTCCGTCCGGCTGGGCAGAAGCCCCCTCATGCAGGGAGCGAAAGGCTCCCGAGCATCTGAGACGTCCTTCATCGCGGCGGATGAAAAGCCCTCATCCCCTCAGGATGAACTGGAGGAGGAAGTACTTCAGGTCCGGATCACTACTGGCTCCTATCGGTACCATCGCGTTATCGACCTAAGCGATCTTCGGACATCAAGCGTGGCTGGCGGCTCGGTCGAAAGCCGACTCAATGCCAAAAACTCTTTTGCCTGCCAGTACCTGCCAGCAAGAGGCATCAAACCGCTTGATATCGGGCCATTGTGGGACAGCATTGTCCTTACCAATGGCGAACAATCAGCGCTCCAAGCCCTGCGGATCATCGCTCCGGACATCGAGCGTGTTTCTCTTGTCGAAGGCGCCTTGTACCAGGGCACTCGATATGCGCTTGTCGCCAGAAGAGGCCACACATCTCCCGAGCCGCTACAAAGCATGGGCGATGGGATGAACCGGATCTTCGAACTCGCTCTGGGCTTGGTGAATTCCAAGCACGGAATCTTCCTGATTGATGAGGTTGAGAGCGGCGTCCATTACGCGGCTCAGGAACAGCTCTGGCGGTTCATCTTCGAAGCCTCCAGTCAGCTCGGCGTACAGGTCTTCGCCACCACGCATAGCTGGGACTGCATCACTGCTTTCCAGAAGGCAGCGTCCGCCCATCCTGCGGACGGGATGCTCATCAGCCTCGCTCAATCAGCTGGCGACATCAAAGCCACCGTCTTCAACGAGGGCGACCTGGAGATCATCACCCGGGAATCCATCGAGGTCCGCTGATGCCGCCCAAGCCAGAGCGGATACTCTTGGTGGAAGGCGCGGAAGACCGCGAAGTCGTCTACCACCTCTGCAACCACCACAAGCTCGACAACAAGCAACTCTTCGTTGTTGAAGCCAAGGACGGGTACGAGCGGCTGCGCGATGACTTGAAGGTCCGGCCACGTGTGCCTGGGGTGAAGACCATCGGCGTCGTTGTCGACGCGGATGAAGACCTCCCCCAACGCTGGCAATCCCTCCGCGATGTGCTGGAGCACTCTGGCTACACCCAGCTACCCAGGCAGACCGAAGCAGCAGGCATCATCATTCCCGCCCAAGGCACGCTGCCGCGCATCGGCATCTGGATGATGCCGGACAACCAACTCACGGGAATCATGGAGGACTTCCTCCAGCAGCTCGTCACGCAGGGCGACCCACTCCTTCCCGCGGCCTTCACGGCCCTGGACACCCTCCCCGAGCGCCGCTTCAAGCCCACCTACCGGTCCAAGGCCGCCATCCACACCTGGCTCGCCTGGCAGCAGGAACCCGGCACGCCGCTCGGCCAGGCCGTGTCCAAGCACTACCTCCAAGCCGACCACGAGCTCGCCCAGCGCTTCGTGGCCTGGATGCGACGGCTGTTCATCCCCGCTCCCGAAGCCCCAGCCCCATGAAGACCACGCTCACGCCCGAAGCCTCCGCCGCCTCCCGTGAAGCCCTGCGCCGCGCCAACGTGGCGTTCACCCACGTGTATCCGGGCGAGTCCTCCCGGCGCCAACCCGTGCACACCGTGTACGGCGGCGCCCACCTCTTCCGCGCTGGCACCGCGCGAAAGATGGGGGACCTGGCGCTCGCGGCGCTGCGCGACTACGCCGCCGATGGCTCCCAGCTCGCCCATGGCCTGGGCCTGCCCCAGCGCGGCGGCTTCGCCCAGCGCGTCCATGACCGCGTCGTGGACAAGCTCCAGCGTGAACCCGTGGAGGACTTCCGCATCGACTTCGAGGACGGCTATGGCCACCGCCCCGACTCGGAGGAGGACGCCCACGCCGTCACCGCCGCCACGGAGGTGGCCCTGGGCCTGGAGCAGGGCTCGCTCCCTCCGTTCATCGGCATCCGCGTGAAGTCCTTCACGGAAGAGCTCTACGCCCGCGCCTCGCGCACCCTGGACCTCTTCGTTACCACGCTGCTGGAGCAATCCGGTGGCAGGTTGCCTCAGTCCTTCGTTGTCACCCTGCCCAAGGTCACCGTGCCTGAACAGGTGACCGCCCTGGCGAAGCTGCTGTCGGAGCTGGAGTCCGCCCACCGCCTGTCCCCCGGCGCGCTCTCCCTGGAGCTGATGGTGGAGACGCCCCAGGCACTCTTCGACGCGCGCGGCCGGCCGCACCTGCGCTCGCTCGTGGAGGCCGGCGAGGGCCGCTGCTCCCACGTGCACCTGGGCGTCTACGACTACACCGCCGCCCTGGATGTCAGCGCGCACATGCAGCACATGCTCCACCCCGCTTGCGATTACCTGCGCGACACCGTGCAGGTGCTCCTCGCGGGCAGCGGCGTGCGCCTGTCCGACGGCGCCACCAACGTCATGCCCGTGGGCCCCCACCGCAAGCAGGGTGACACCCCGCTCCTCCCCATGCAGCGGCGCGAGAACACCGACGCCGTGCACCGCGCGTGGCAGGTGGCGTACCGGCACACGCGCCACTCGCTGGAGCGCGGCTACTACCAGGGCTGGGACCTGCACCCCGCACAGCTCCCCGTGCGCTACGCCGCCGTCTACGCCTTCTTCCAGGAGGGCCTGGAGCCAGCGTCCCAGCGCCTCAAGGCCTTCGTGGACAAGGCCGCCCAGGCCACCCTGCTGGGCGACGTGTTCGACGACGCCGCCACCGGCCAGGGCCTGCTCAACTTCTTCCTGCGCGGGCTCGCCTGCGGCGCCCTCACGGAAGAGGAGGCCCGCGCCACCGGCCTCTCGCTGGAGGAGCTGCGCAGCCGCTCCTTCCGCGCCATCGTGCAGGGCCGCGCGTCACGCTGAGGCGGGCGGCTCCGTGGGGGGCACCGCGCTCCGGGGCCCCAGCCACTCGCGCGCGACGGCCACGTCCACCGCGAGGATGCCCAGCAGGAACAGCCACGGCCCCGGCTTCGACGCCAGGCCCGTCAGCGCCCAGACGGTGATGAGCCCCGCGAGCACCGCCGGCACCACCGAAGGCAGTGCCTCCCGCGCGCGCCGCACCGACCCCAGCACGCCCAGCGCCAAGAGCCCCAGCACCACGCCCGTCGCGCCCAGCCGGCCGCGCCCCGTCCCCGCGCCCTGACCCGACGGGAGCACCAGCGTGTTGAACTTCCACGTGTCGTTGTCCTGGATGTCCCAGGCGAAGTTGTTGTCGATGGTGATGTTGCGTTCGCGCTGCAGGTGGGCCGTGGGCACCAGCGACCACGCCGAGCTCCACGGCAGGAGCAGCCCCACCGCGCACGCCGCCACGCCCGCGAACACCCACCGCTTCAGCCGCACGTCCGCCGGCCGATTCGTGAGCGACGGCTCCGCCAGCGACGACGCCTTGAACGCCCGCCACTGCACGGAGCCCAGCACCACCGCCGCCAGCACCCACAACAGCGGCGCCACGCCCAACCCCAGTGACAGGAACGCCTGCGTCACGGTGAGCGCGGTGAACATGGGCAGGAACGCCGGATGCGCGGCCCACTTCACCACCGGCACCAGCGCGTCCGGCAGCTTCCGGCCCGCGGCCACCCACTCGCGCGCGCCCAGCATGCCGGCGCCCACCAGCATCAACACCGACCAGGGCAGCCCCAGCCCGCCGCCAATGAAGGGCAGCACCGGAGCCACCACCGCCGCCGCCACCAGTCCGGAACCGAGCAGCGGCAGCGAGCCTCCGGGCAGCCGCTCGCGCAGCCTCGGGTCGTCCAGTACGTCCTGCACCGCGCGGCCCGCCGAGTCCGCCGCGCGCTGCGCCTGGTCCGCCACCTCGTCCATCACCGGCGACCTGGGCGCGTTCACGTCCCCGCCACAGTGGGGACACGTCCGCGACGACTGGCCTTCAGGGAGCGGCTGACCACAATGCGGGCAGGACATGGGGTGGAGTCCTCCTCAGGCGAAAAAGGCGCGGAAAGAGCCTACACCGCGCCCCGTACTGCATCCTGCATGAACGCGCACGGAGCCCTCAGGGCTTCGCACCCTTCGCATGCACGGCCGCTTCCAGGCGGGACAGGCTGCGCTGGAGCTCGGCCATCTGGGCCTTGAGCGTGTCCACCTCCGCGCTCTTCGCGTGCAGCTCCTCCGTGCGGCGCGCCAGCGCCTGGATGGCCACCATGTTCACGCCGTCGATGTCCAGGAGGCCAATGCTCTTGTCATCCGTCCCCAGGCCGAACGCCGCGCGGAAGTCCTGCGCCACCGGGCCCAGGTGCCGCACGCCACCGGCCTCCGCGCTGTAGCGCCAGCTCTCCACCGGCATCGCCGCCACCTTCGCCAGCACGGCCTCCGCGTCCACGCGGCGGAAGTCCTCCTTCGTGGTCCGGTCCGACGTGCAGCTGAACACGCCCGAGCCCGCCGGCAGGTCACACCCGGTGGTGAGCGTGCTGTTCGTGCGCAGCCGCACGCCTCCCGACGCGCGCACCATGAACTGGTTGCTCGCGGTGTTCGTCGCCACGTTGGAGCTGGTGGATTGGTCCGCCCAGATGAAGGATCCGGTGAAGCCGCCGGAGCTCGCGCGCTGCCCCAGTGCCGTGGAGTAGTCCGCGTTGGCGCTGGTGCGGTAGCCCAACGCGACGGAGCCCTGCCCCGTGGCCTGGTTGGTGTAACCCACCGCCACGGAGGCGAAGCCGCTCGCGATGTTGGAAGCGCCGGCGGAGAAGGACGCGGTCCCGCTCGCTGTGTTGGCGGAGCCCATGCACACCGCGACCGTGCCGGACGCAATGCACTGGTCGCCGAACGCGAAGGAGCCGTAGGCACTGGCCGTCGTGTTGCTACCGCTCGCGAAGGACACGACCCCGATGTTGGCTTCGTCCCACTCCGTCGCAACCGCATGCCCTGCGCGGAAGGCTGCCTTGTTCGGGTACCACATCATCCGGTCGCCCTTGCCCGACATGGGAAGCGCGCCAAAGCCCTGCGCGCCCTGGGCCAGCAGTCCGCCCGCGGAGTCCACCGCGAACACGCCCTGACGCTCCCAGGTGGGTTCCCCCGTCCCGGACACGGTGTTGCTCACGGACAAGAGCGGCACGGGCGTCTTCGCGGAAGCGGACGCGTCCAGCACCACGTCCGCGTTCGCCGTCAGCCGGCCCCGCACCTGCCCCGTGCCCGCCACCGCGAACGACGCGTCCTGCGGCGCCGTCCCGTTGCGGATGCCCTGGCCCGCGGCGGACAGTCGTGGATCATTCCCCTCCACCGCCGTGCCCGGCCCGTCGCCGTAGACGACGCGCACCGCGTCGCCCTCCAGCGTCAGCCCCGTGCCAATCTCCCGCTGCTGCCCGGGCGCCGGGTCGGAGCCACATGCGCTGGTGACCAGACCCACGACACAACCCAACGCGACGCCAGCTCCTCGGACAGACGACATGCGGTGCTCTCCCGGTGAAGGCGGCTCACACTGGCAAAGCACCGGGTCCAAGACAACCCGGGACGTCCCCGCGAATCAGGCCGTCCCGGAGAGCTGCGTCTACCAGAGCATGTCCTGGTCCTCGGTGACGCCGGGGACGTTGGACAGCTTGAGCTCCTGGCCACCCACGCGCAGGGTGCCCTCGAAGAAGCCCACGGGCTGGGCGAAGTGGCTCACCACGAGCCGCAGGTTGCGCTCCTCGCGGTGCACGTAGATGGGCTTGAAGCGCAGGTCCACCGCGCCGTCCGCCGTCGTCAGGCGCCACGGGTCGAGCAGTTCCTTCGCGTCGTACTCGAAGTGCGCGCGGCCCACCGGGTAGAGCCGGTCGCCCAGCCAGACGGCGTTCTCGTTGGCCTCGGTGGCGCCCTCGTTGAAGCCCTCCACCAGGTTGAGGCCCACGGGCGTGCCATCCGGCAGCCGTCCGGCCGCGAAGGCCCAGCGCCAGGCGGTGTGCCGCGCCAGGTAGCCCTGCGTGTAGTCCATGCCGCCCACGCCGCCATCCAACCGGAAGCGCCGGCCCCCCGCCTCCAGGCTCCCGAAGGCCAGGAGGCCACTGCGCTTCTGCGTGACGTTGACCAGCCCGTCGCCCTGCACCGGCGCGATGACGGTGAGGGCCGGCGGACCGCCCGCGACCAGCAGCTCGCCGTTCCACTGGAACGACTGGAGCGACTGCGTGCGCATGCGGCTGACGTCCACCTCCACCTGGTAGCGCTCGTCGGACTCGCCGCGCTTCACGGACATGCGCCCGCCCAGCGTGCGGAAGGCCGCCACGAGCCCCGCGCCCGGCTTGTCACTCACCTCCGCGAGCGGCCCGGGCACGCCCAGGAAGCTCACGTCACAGAGGGGCTTCTTCTCCTGGAGGTCCACCGCCACCGCGAAGGCGTTGGCCGTGTAGCCCAGGTCCACCACCGCGAAGAGGGCCGCCACCTCCTGCGTGGCGACGAAGGTGTAGTGCCAGCGCTTGCGCTTGAGCAGCCGCGTCGCGCGCCCCGGAGCCCACTTCCCCAACAGCCGGGGCAGGTCCACCTCCGGCAGCTCTCCCTGATACGTCCCGAACCGCGGTTCCCCTTCCGTGGAGGCCACCGAATTCGGGGCGAAGGGCAGCAAGGCTTCTCGTTCACGCTCAAGCGTCATCGCGAAACATTGGACGGCACTTCGCCGCCCCTGTCACGTGAACACAGCGCCCAAGCGGCGCCCCGAAGACATTCGCCCCCCGGCTCGGTCGGCCCGAGCCTGCCCGCTAGCTCCTGCCGAAGATGATGCGCTCCTGGGTCAACAGACGCGTGGTGAAGCGCAGCGCCACCAGGGACACCACCACACAGGACAGAAGCGCGAGCAGGAAGGGCACCGGCCCCAGCGTCTCGCCGCGCATCACCTCGCCCGCGAGCATCTCCTGCCCCAGCACCGGCACCGCGAACATCCACGTCTGCGTCTGGATGGGGGACAGGGCCAGCATCATCCCGGGCAGCGTGGGCAGCACCATCAGGAGCGACAGGTACGTCTGCGCCTCCTTGAACGACCGTGCATAGGTGGACACCCACATCTGCACGGCGGACGCGGCCAGCACCAGCGGCATCACCGCTGCCAGCATGCCCAGCGCGGCCGGCGCGTCGAAGCGGGCACGCACGCCCAGGTCCTCCAGCGGCACGCGCTTCACCACCAGGAAGTAACCCACCAGACACAAGAGCACGCCCGTGCCCGCCATGGCACAGGTGGCCAGCCACTTGCCCGCCACCACCGCGCCGCGAGGAGCCGGGTTGAGCAACAGGGGCTCCAGCGAACCGCGCTCGCGCTCGCCCGCCATGGTGTCGCTGGCCAGCTGCATGCCGCCCGCGAACGCCGCCATCACCAGGAACAGCGGGATGGTGGTGAGCACCGTGGCCGCGGTGCGCTCGGGCGTGGACAAATCCAGCTCGTCCACGCGCACGGGCACCGCCAGCTCTGGCGACACGCCGCGCGCGAACAAGCGCTGGCTGCCGGTCTGCTGCGAATACACCGCCAACATCCGCTGCGCACGCTGCACGGACTGGCGGGCCTTGTTGCGCGAGCTGTCCACCACCAGCCGCACCGCGGCGGTGTGCCCGTCCGCGAAGTCCTTCGAGTAGTCGTCCGTCACCACCAGCACCAGGTCCAGCTTCCCGGCCTGCACCAGCGACTCGTAGTCCCGAGGGGCCTCCGACAGCTTCGCGCCGTAGCGCTCCAGGAAGGCCATCAGGCTGGGCGCGTGCTCGCGGCCCACCACCGGCATCTCCAGCGGCCGGTCCTGCCGGTACCAGGAGGCCATCACGTTGAACATCACCAGGAACACCAGCGGACCCAACAGCGGCCACATCAGCGCGGTGCCCAGCGTGCGCTTGTCCCGCAGGTGGTCCAGCACTTCCTTGCGCAGCACCGTCCCGATGAGGCCCTTCATTCGCGCAACCCCTGCTCGCTGCCAATCACGCTCACGAAGGCTTCCTCCAGGCTGTCCTTGCCGGTGCTCGCACGCAGCGCGTCCGCCGTGCCGTCCGCCACCACGCGCCCGCGCGCCACCACCACGATGCGGTCACACAGCGCGGCCACCTCCTGCATCACGTGGCTGGAGAACACCACGCAGCAGCCCTGCGCCTTCAGCTTGCGCAAGAGCGTGCGCACGGAGCGCGTGGCCATCACGTCCAGGCCGTTGGTGGGCTCGTCCAGCAGCACGTTGCGAGGCCCGTGCACCAGCGCGCGCGCCAGCGCCACCTTCACGCGCTCGCCCTGGCTGAAGCCCTCCGTGCGCCGGTCCGCGATGTCCTTCATGTCCAGCAGCTCCACCAGCTCCTCCACGCGCGCGTCCAGCGCGGCGCCGGACAGGCCGTGCAGCTCGCCGAAGTACCGCGCGTGCTCGCGCGCGGTGAGGCGCGGGTAGAGGCCTCGCGCGTCGGGCAGCACACCCAGCGCGCGCCGGGCCACCTCCGGCTGCTTCGCCACGTCCACGCCGTCCACGGTGGCGGTGCCGCCATCCGGGCGCACCAGCGTGTAGAGCATGCGCATCGTGGTCGTCTTGCCCGCGCCGTTGGGGCCCAGCAGGCCCGTGATGACGCCGTCCTCCGCGGTGAAGGTCACGTCGTGCACGGCCGTCACGGAGCCGAAGCGCTTGTGCAGGTTCCTGGCTTCAATCATGGGCGCTTGAGTCCTACGGAACAGGGCCGGCGAAGGAGGTGAAGAAGGGCGGCCGCTTGAGGCCCGCGCCACAGTCGGGCGTCAGGCCCTCCACGCTGCCGCGCGTGAGCACCTCCGCCATCAACGTGCGCGCGCAGTCCGCGCCCACCGTGTTGTGTCCCAACCCCGGCACCACCACGTGCAGGCTGTGCGTGAGCGTCCGCTTCGCCTCCTCGCCCCAGGGCGGCGGCGTCACGGGGTCCAGCTCGCCGGACAGCAGCAGCGTGGGGATGTCCGACTTCACGGGCTCGCGGAAGCTCGCGGGCACGTTCGCTTGCGGCCACTTCGCGCACCCGCGCTTCACGTCCAGCGCCATGCGTGAACCGAACCAGGTGCCCTTCGCTTCACGCTCGGCGTCCTCCTCCGTGAAGAAGGGCGCGTCCTCCGCGCACACCACCGCCAGGAACATGCCGCGGCTGGTGGTGCGCGCCACCTCGTCGGTGAGCCCCAGCGACAGCGCGACGAAGGGCGTCCAGTCGTCCTTCGCGGCGCGGTCCAGCATCAGCGGCACCAGCGACGCGACGTCCGGGCTGTAGAGCAGCGAGAACAGCTCCGACAGGAAGACGCGCCGGGTGAGCGTGAAGTCCTCCGGCACGCCCGTGCGCGGATGCGACAGGTGCACCTTCGCGGGGGCGGCCTCCAGCTTCGCGAGCAGCGCTTCCGTGCGGGCGCGCAGGTCCGGATACGCCTTCGCGCAGACGCCGTCCTTCGCGCACGCGTCCATGAGCAGGTCCAGGGCGCGCTGGCCATCGCGCGCGGCGTACAGCGGCAGGTACTGCCCCATGGGGGCCACGCCATCCAGGATGGCGGTGCGCACGCGGTCCGGGTGCTGGCGCATGTACACCAGCGCCGCGCGCGTCCCGTAGGAGATGCCCCACAGGTTCACCTGCCGGTAGCCCAGCGCCGCGCGCACGTCGTCCAGGTCGTCCATGGCGATGGACGTGGTGTAGAGCCGCTCGTCCGCGTCCCAGCCCTTGCGGCACTGGGGAATCACGTCCGCGTCCTCGCGGTCCTCGAAGCGCTCCGCCAGCGACGTGCGCGAGGGATTCAACGCCTCGCAGTCCAGCGGGTGCGAGTCCCCCGTGCCGCGCTGGTCCACGAACACGATGTCGCGCTGACGCCGGATGCGATCCAGCGCGGGAAGGATGCGCGTGCGGGACGCCGCCTGGCCGGGGCCGCCCGCGAGGAAGAACAACGGGTCCTCCTTCGGCTGCGACGCGAGCGCGGGCACCACCACCACGCGCAGGGAGATTTTGCGCCCCTTCGCCGCGGCCCGGTCCTCGAAGACCTCCAGCGTGCCGCAGAGCGTCTGCGCGGCCACTCCGTCCAGCCGGCACGGCTTCAGGTCCATCCGCCGCGCGGGGGCGGCCTCGGCGTTGGAGGACCGGGAGCAGCCCGTGAGCGACAGCGCGGCCAGCACCGCCAGCGCGGCGAGGGGGTGAGACAAGATGCCACCTGTCACGGCGGGCCAACCTCCAGCACGGGGGAGTCCCCTGGCGCATACCATTGGAGTGCCGAAGGTGCACCCGTCGAGGCCCCGACACGCGCGGCGATTGAATCCGCGCGAACGCGGTGCGTCCTCTGCTACGCCCATGCCCATGAAGAAACGCGCGTTCCTGGTCCTCTTCGCCCTGTCGCTCACCACGCTCTCCGGCTGCGCAGCGCTGCAGAGCCTGCTCAACGGTGCCTTCAAGAAGCCCACGCTGAAGTTCAAGACAGCCCGGCTGGCGAACGCCTCCCTGTCCGACGCCACGGTGGATCTGGTGTACGAGTTGGACAACCCCAACAGCCTGGGCCTGAAGCTGGCGTCGGTGGACTACGCCTTCTTCGTGGAGGGCAAGCAGCTGGTGGCCGGCAAGCCGAAGGAGGGCTTGAACCTCAAGTCCAACGGCAAGAGCCAGATTGTCTTCCCCGCCAACGTGAAGTTCGCGGACATCGCGCCGGTGGTGACCACGTTCCTGGACAAGGACGTGGCGGCCTTCAAGGCGCAGGGTTCGCTGGGCATCCAGACGCCGCTGGGCGTGCTGAAGTTCCCCCTGGAGAAGGAGGGCACGTTCCCCGTCCCCAAGATTCCCCAGGTGCAGTTCCAGGCGCCGCGCATCACCAACGTCACGCTGAGCGGGGCCACGGTGGAGTTCCCCCTGGCCATCACCAACCGCAACGCCTTCCCCCTGCCGGTGGCGGGCATCACCGGTGCGCTCAAGGTGGCGGGCGCCAACGTGGGCAACCTCTCCACGGGCAACCTGGGCATGCTGGACGGAAGTGGGACGAAGCAGGTGACCCTGCCACTCACCATCAACTTCGCGAGCGCCGCTTCCGCGGCCATGGCGCTGCGCTCGGGTGGTAACGCGCAGGTGAGCCTGACGGGCAACCTGACGTCGGACGCGCAGTCCGTGCCCCTGAACCTGAGTCAGCTCGTGAATTTCACGAAGTAAACAGCAGGGCGTGCAGGGAGGCAGGCGGTGCGTGGGACACCGGGGATGTTGTCCCCGGGCAGGGGAGCCGTTACGGTTGCGCCGCTTCCCGAGGGCCCCCCATGCGCCGCATCCTCTTCAAGTCCAAGATCCACCGCGCGACGGTGACCCAGGCCGACCTCGACTACGAGGGTTCGGTGACCATCGACCGAGATTTGCTGAAGGCGGCGGACATCCTCCCCTTCGAGAAGGTCGCGGTGTGGAACGTCACGCGCGGCACCCGGCTGGAGACGTACGCCCTGGAGGGCGAGTCCGGCAGCGGTGTCATCTGCATCAACGGCGCGGCCGCGCACCTGAACCAGCCGGGCGACCTGGTCATCCTGGCCACCTTCGCGGAGGTCGAGGAGGCGGAGGCCGCCCACTGGAAGCCCACGGTCGTCTTCGTGGACGGAAAGAACCGGGCGGTTCCCGGCGTCACCGAGGAAATCCCCGGGCCCGCGCGCCGTATCGCGTAGAGACGCCCACGGGTCCTTCCGGCACCTTTTGCCGCACCTGGCCCTGTCTGCCATGCTTCCCGCCCTTTCCTTGTTGGCGCGGAGGCGCGGCGACGCGCGTCCCGGAGGCGATGACGCGATGAAGTGGACGTGGGCGGGCCTGACGGTCCTGGTGGCGGTGACGGGGTGCAAGCAGGTGGGCTCGTATCAGCGCGACCCCAACCAGGAGGACGCGTTCATCTCCAACGTGCCGGTCATCCGGGCGCCCGCGCAGGACCGCTGCGCGGCGTTGGGGAAGTCCTCCGTGCGCAGCGGCTGTGACGACGCCCTCTACCTGGCCCAGGAGTACACCCGGCGCCTGTCGGTGGGGGACGAGGTGTGCCTGGAGGGCGGCTTCGGCGAGGAGCCGGGCGCGGCGTGCAAGGCGCGCGCGGCGGTCATCGACACGGGGCCCAACCGGGTGAAGCTGGAGGTGCGCTCGGCGCGTCCGGATTCGCGGTGGTTCAAGTCGGAGATGCGACACGGCTGGTACGAAGAAGGCGCGTTGGTGGACCTGTACCTGGCCGAGCGGGGTTACTAGAGACGACCGGCCGCGTGCATCGCGGCCAAGGAGGAGGACATGGCCTTCTACGACGGCGTGACAGAGCGGCTGGGCTTCATGAAGAAGCTGACCCCCGCGGAGCTGAAGAAGCTGGGGTCGCTGCGCCTGTCGGACCTCATCCAGGGGGAGATCGGCCGGGCGCGCGTGCGCGTGGCGGCGCTGGAGAAGCGCTACCCGTCCGCGACGACCAAGGAGCTGGCGCAGCGGCTGGTGGACGAGAAGAAGAGCCTCGCGAGCATGGTCGGCGGAGTGAGCGGCGTGTTCGGGCTCATCTCGCTGCCGGCGGACCTGACGTTCATGGCCTACCTGCAGCTCGTCCTGCTCACGGACGTGGCCACGCTCTACAAGGCGAACCTCAAGACGGACCGGGCGCGCGGGGAGATGTTGGACCTGTTCGGCTACGCCAACGGGCTGGGGCCGCTGCACCGCTCCGGACCGAAGGTGCTGGGGAAGCTGGCGGCGCTGCTGCTCGCGAAGGGCGGCATGACGACGCTGGGCCGCGCGATGCCGCTCGTCGCCGCGCCCATCACCGCGTACCTCAACAACCAGCACATCCAGATGGTGGGTGAGCAGGCCGTGCGCTTCTACGAGGGCTTCGACAAGGCGCATGCCAAGGCGCGCACCGCCAGGCGCAAGGCGGCGAGCGGGGAGTGACTGTCGGGTAATCCCACGTGTTAGGCTTGCATTCACAAGGCCTGACACGTTTGGGGGCAGCCAGTGAAGACTTGTGCCGAGTCGGCTCGAGAATCCATCGGGCTCGTCATGATTACAGAGGGGCCTCTTAGTGGAGCCCGCTCGCATGCAATGGCAATGTTGCTGGCACCAGAGTTGGCCCTCAACTCCGAGCACGCCATTCCCAGCGACGTGCCTCGCGTTCTCAAGTCGCAGCAGGCATTCATCCCCGCGCCGACAAGCGCTTCATCAACACTTACCGGCTATTGCACGCGTCCCTCTTCACGAGCGAACGGACAGTGCTCATTAGGGGCCTCGAGCGCTCTGGGGCGCGCCATTACGCTCAGCTCCTGCTGGCAATACCCATCGGCAACCTAGCAGAAGCCACGCGGGTACGTGCGTTACCAGTGGGACTTAAGCCTTCAGGTTCATGGTAGAGTTTCATCTAGAAACACGCTCATGACGGTGCAGGACACGGCACGCCACAGGAGCGTTGAGCTGAGCTGGCATCTAAGACGAGAGATGACTCTTCCCAAGCATCAAAAACCTAAGCACCGCAAGAACATCACCACAAATGGCAAAAAAAGAATACTCATGGGAACTCGGTTCCAAGCCCCCTATCATCCACACCCACAGCCTAGCGAAACACGAGATTCTTAGAGCATACCTAACCAGGTATCTAGAAGTAGTCGTGTGCAACCCCAAGATGGATCGCCTTCGACTCACACTTGTCGATGGCTTTGCTGGCGGAGGGCTCTATCAGCATGAACTAACCAAGCAAACCGTCCCAGGATCTCCCCTCATCTTCTTGGAGGCCACCCTAGAGGCCGAACACAACATCAACAAAAACAGGAAGAAGCAGTTCCTTCTCGATGCCGACTATTTCTTCGTCGAAAAAGAACAGTCATCACTCGACTTCCTAAAATACACCCTCGAAGAGCGGGGCTTCAAAAACCAACTGAGCTCAAAAATCCAGCTCGTAAATGGTGAGTTTGCAGAGAAGTCCGACTCAATCATCAACTCTATCCGACAAAAAAGCAGAAAAGGCAGATCCATATTCCTGCTCGACCAATATGGATACAAAGACGTCCCATTTCCATTGATATTCAAGATCTTTTCCAGCCTTCAAAAGGCGGAGGTCATCTTGACTTTCGCTGTTGACTCATTAATTGACTACCTCTCCACCTCCGACACCTCGCGTCAAATCCTCAAGAGACTAGGACTACTGGAGACGCTCTCTGATGGCTTGATAAACTCAACCAAAGGAGCCGGAGATCGCAGAACCATCATCCAATCTCTTCTCTCGCCGGAAATCCACAAGGCAAGCGGAGCTAAATACTACACCCCGTTTTTCATCTCATCCCGAGAGAGCAACAAAGACTACTGGCTTGTGCATCTATCAATGCACGCTCAAGCAAGAGATGAGATGACCAAGCTCCACTGGGCACTTCAAAACCATTTCAGACACAACGGCGGAGCCGGCCTAAACATGCTTGGGTACGATCCACACAAGGACCGCAGCATAACAAACCAAGCACGCTTCGAAGACTTTAACTTCGACAATCAGGCACGAGAACTAAGCATCAAAGCTCTTCAAAGAGATCTTCCTGCGCTGATGCGCGGGCATCCAAGCGGAATAGACTTCCAAACACTACTAGACCGCACGTGCAACACCACACCCGCTAGCAGCGACATCTATCGGGAAGCAATGAGTGAATTCATCGAAACAAAGGAGCTAATCATTCAAAGTCCATCTGGCGTACAGCGAAGGAAAGGCGAAAGCATCGACACGAAGGACATTATTCAGCTTCCTCCACAAAGAACCTTCTTTTTCGGAAAAAAATAAAAACCACAATTCCCCTATCTATGTTTCATTATTTTCCAGTTCACCCCACTTCGTCCAACAAGTAGGCTCCGGGGTTTCGGGCTTACGCATCGCAACGCCCCATCTTGCGGAAATGGCAATACTGAACTAAATTTCAGCATCCCTAAAAACTAGCCTCAGGAGTATTTCCGTGTCGCAGCAGAGCGAAATTGAATGGACTGACGCAACTTGGAATCCAGTGCGGGGGTGCACTAAGATTTCGCCTGGTTGTAAACATTGCTACGCGCAAACGTTCGCTGAGCGTTTTCGTGGCGTGCCAGGGCATCCTTATGAGCAGGGTTTCGACATACGCCTTGTTCCTGAAAAATTGACAGAACCACTCAAGTGGAGTTCGTCGAAGTTCATATTCGTCAACTCCATGAGCGATCTTTTCCATGAGGCAATACCCGACGACTATATCGTAGCAGTTGCGCAAGTGATGAACGTGGCGCCTTGGCACACATTCCAAGTGCTCACCAAAAGAGCTCAGCGCATGAAGGAACTCCTAAAAACAAAGCTATCATTTGTATCAAAAAATGAACATATCTGGTGGGGGGTCAGCGTAGAGGATCGGCGTTTCGGGTTGCCCAGGATTGCTCATTTAAAAGATGCGCCGGCGAAAACACGATTCCTATCAATTGAGCCTCTTCTTGAAGATCTCGGTTCAGTCTCAATTGATGGAATCCACTGGGTCATTGTCGGGGGCGAAAGCGGCCCAGGTGCACGTCCTCTTAAACGCGCATGGGTTGTCTCTCTTCGGAGACAATGCCGAGAGGCCGGCATTCCATTCTTCTTCAAGCAATGGGGCGGCGTACAAAAAAGTCGGTTTGGCCGAGAACTAGATGGGCGCACGTACGACGGGATGCCAATTCGGAATAACACTCCGATTCCAGACCGAGAGCAAAGACTAAGCCTAATCGCATCCACAGAACGAGCGACCACAGAGTCGACCTTCACGCTCCGAAGACCATCAAAGCAGCCCGCGCCAGTTTTGGACATAGCGCAATCAGCCACCACTTAATTTACAGCCTCTAACAAATGTCAGGGTAGAGGCGACGCAGGAGCATGACGCAGCAGCCGAGGACGAGGAAACCGAAGTGGACGTCGTCCCTGACTCGGAGCCGGCGCAGTTGGTTCTTCCGGGCTAGCGTGCGCTCCACGACCCAGCGGTAGCGGCCAAGCCGCTCTTTGGACTCCACCTCCGGACGCGCGATGCGGGCGACGATGCCGCGCAGGCGGAGCCCACTCCGGTTCTTCCTGGAGGCGTAGGCTTTGTCGGCATGCAGCTTTGTGGGTCGCAGTCTTCGCTGGCCCGAAGGCATCCTTACCGCGGGCACGGAGTCGACGAGAGGGAAGAGTTCGTGCGTGTCGTGGACATTGGCGGCCGTCACGGATTCGGTGAGCGGCAGGCCCTGGGCGTCTACGAGAAGATGATGCTTGCTACCCGCCTTCGCTTTATCCGTCGGGCTTGGGCCCGTGAGGGTCCCCTTTTTGACGCCCAGATGGACGAGGAGTCGATGGAGGCACGGGAGAAGTCCACCTTGCCTCGCAGTCCCAACTCATCCAGCAGCCGCTCTTGAAGCTTTTCCCACACGCCCGCGCGGGTCCATTCCTCCAGCCTGCGCCAGGCTGTCATGCCCGACAGGCCGAACTGCTTGCGAGGCAGCATCGCCCAAGGGGTAACCGTCCGGCCAATGACGTGCCGTGAGGGATTGCCGGGGGCGCGGTTCGCGGCGGACGCTTCCGGGCATGTCGAAGCAGGTGGAGAAGCCGGAGTGGGCGCGGATTGCGGAAGCGTTCGAGGCCAGCGGGCAGACGCAGCGGGAGTTCGCGTTGGCGCGGGGCGTGCGGCTGAGCACGTTGCAGTCGTGGGTGTACCGGGCACGACGAGCCGCGCCGTCGCGAGCGGAAGCCGTGCGGCTGTTGCCGGTGCAGGTGGCGCCGCCGCCGGTGGCGACGGAGTGCCTGCTGGAGGTGGTGGCGGCGAGCGGAGCGCGGGTGCGGTTCGCCGTGGGGACCGACGTGGCGTACGTGGCCCGGCTCGTCGCCGCGCTGGGACGGTGAGCGGGTGTTCGCGCTTCCGGCGTCGGTGCGCGTGGTGCTGGCGGTGGAGCCGGTGGACATGCGCAAGTCGATAGACGGCCTCATGGCCTTGGTGCGCGGCGCGTGGGGCGAGGACGTCTACTCGGGGCACCTCTTCGCCTTCGTCTCCAGGCGGGGCGACCGCATCAAGGTGCTGACGTGGAGTCGGGGCGGCTTCGTGCTGCTGTACAAGCGGCTGGAGGCGGGCCGCTTCCGGCTGCCACCGGTGGACGCGGGCGCGCAGGCGGTGACGCTGGACGCCACGCAGTTGGCGATGCTGCTGGATGGCATCGACGTGGCCCAGGTGAGGCGCCAGCCCGCCTGGACGCCTCCCGGGCGCACTGGCACCTGACGCGCCCGGCCCGGGACGCCGCGCGGCGGTGGCGTGTTGAGGCCTGGTGCCCCGAGAGCTGCCTCAGGACCACTTCTGCCCCTGGCGCGAGGAGGCGGAGGAACTCAAGGAGCGCCTGACATCGCTGGAGGCGAAGATGGCGACGCTGGAGCGCCACGTCTTCGGCCGCAGGGCGGAGAAGCTGCCCCCGGTGGCGACGGAGCTGCGCAAGGACGCGGATTCGACGGCGGCCCGGGCCGAGGCGGCGAAGAAGAAGCGCCAGGAGAGAGCCACCCGGAAAGCCGAGGAGGCTCCGGCGCGAGAGATTCGCCACGCGGTGCCCCCCGACGAGCGCCACTGCCCGGCTTGCGGCAGCGAGGACTTGAAGCCCCTGGGCCAGGGCCGCACCTCGGTGGTGTACGAGCACGTGCCCGCCCGCTTCGAGAAGCAGGTGCACGTGCAGGAGGTGCTGGCGTGCGTGTGCGGCCGGGGCATCGTCACCGCCCCGCCTCCAGCCCGGGTGGTGGACAGGGGCGAGTACGGCCCCGGCTTCCTGGCCCACGTGGTGACGTCGAAGTGCGCGGATGCCATGCCGCTGCACCGACTCGCCCAGCGGGTGGAGAGAAGCGGCGTGCCCATGAGTCGCAGCACCCTGACGGACCTCTTCCACAAGTCCGCCTCCGTCCTACTGCCTCTGTCCTCCCACCTGCTTCAAGTCATTGCCGCCGCAGAGGTGGTGTGGGCCGACGAGACCCCGCTGCGCGTGCTGGACGTGAAGAAGACAAGGCTGGGTTACCTCTGGACCTTCCTCACCCAGAATGAGGCGGGCCAGTGGCTCATCGGCTACCGCTTCAGCATGGGGCGGGCCAGCAAGACGCCGAAGGAAGTCCTGGGCGGCACCCGGGGCGCCCTCGTGGTGGATGCGTACACGGGCTACAACGCGGTGACGCTGCCGGAGGGGAGAATCCGCGTCGGGTGTTGGGCACACGTGCGCCGCCGCTTCTTCGACGCGCTTTCCACCGCGCCCGAATCCCGCGAGGCGATGGACCTCATCCTCGAGCTCTACCGCGTGGAGGCCCAGGCGAGAGGCGCGGACGTGGTGCGCACCGCCGCGCACCGCGAACTGCGCCAACTCAGCAGCACCCCCGTCCTCAAGCGACTTCGTGCCTGGCTCGATGCGCAGGCGCCGCGCCACCCGCCCAAGAGTCCGCTGGGCCAGGCCATTTCCTACACGCTCAAGCAGTGGGATGCGCTGAGCCGCTTCGTCTCGGATGAGCGTCTGCCCTTGGACAACAACCGCTCGGAATCGGCGCTGCGCAAGGCAGCCCTGGGGCGTAAAAACTTTCTCTTCGTCGGCCACGAGGCCGCGGGTGAAAACCTCGCGGGCCTCTACGCCCTGGTGGCCACCTGCGAGGCCAACGGCGTCAATCCCGAGGAGTACCTGGCCGACGTGCTGCTGCGCGTCCAGACGCACCCGAACGCCCGCATCGGAGAGCTGCTGCCGCACGAGTGGAAGCGCCTTCGCGCCGCCGATTCGTCCTGAGCCCCCTGCTCAGGTCCGCCCCGTCAGCCCGCTCTCGCACAGGCTCGCGACCATCGCCGAGCACGGTCCCCGTCCCTCTGCAATAGGCTCGGTCACGTCGCTCGCCGGACGGATACCCCAAGGGATGCGGCTTCGCAGCACGAAGACGATGGCTTCCAGCGCCGCTCGGTCATCCGTCCGAGGGCGGCCCAGTTGCTTCTTCGGCCGAGGCAGTGGCAGCAGCGGCGCCATGCGCTGCTAGAAGGCGTCTGGAACGAGTTCACCAACCATGTCCCTCAAGTTGGGGATGCCCCTTGCTAACGACCAGCCCGGCCCTGACTTTCGTTAGGTACTGTAAGATGGGGTAACACGCGATGTACACGGGATACCAAGATGACTTGCTCCAGAGGCGCCGCATCGCCTGATACGCATACGCAGCGCCGACTCTTTGCCGCATCGGCCGGCTACTGCCAAAACCCAGGATGCGCCAAGGAGCTTTTCGTTGACGCGGCGGGCGAGTCCATCCACATCGCAGAGATGGCTCACGTGTTTGCGGCCAACGATGGTGGGCCTCGGGCTAAA
This sequence comes from Corallococcus sp. CA041A, assembly GCF_003612075.1. Lineage (NCBI taxonomy): Bacteria > Pseudomonadati > Myxococcota > Myxococcia > Myxococcales > Myxococcaceae > Corallococcus > Corallococcus sp. CA041A. Next base: position 1,911 of record NZ_RAWF01000133.1, on the reverse strand, counting down.
CCGGATCTCAGCAAGGAGGAGCGCGGAGCCTTTGAGAACCTGGTCATGCTCTGCGCGAACTGCCATACGATGGTGGACAAGGCGCCGGGCGCCTTCCCGGACATAATGATGCTGGGCTGGAAGCGCGAGCACGCGAACAAGCTCCAAGGGCTCTTTGGCGCCGTGAAGTTTGGCGACCGCGCCGTTGCGCGCCAGGTCGTAGAACCGCTGCTGACGGAGAACCATGCGATCTTCAACCAGTACGGTCCTCACATCGAAGCTGCCCGTAACCCGGAGAGCGGTGCCGCTGAACGGTGGAGACGCAAGATGCTGACGCGCATCCTCCCCAACAGCAGGCGAATGCTCGCGGTCCTCGACGCCAATCGCTATCTACTTCGCGGGGATGAGAAGGCGACGCTGGAGCAGTTCCGGCAACACATTGACGACCTGGAAGCCTTCCATATCGAAGGAAATAGAGAAGACGCATCTCGCTTCCCCGGTGAGTTGTCCAAGATTCTGGAGGACTGACGAATGAGCGGCAACGTGACCGATTGGGCAGCTGACAAGCTCACGACCAAGGAGAACATCAAGAGTGTCAATCGCACGCCTGAGAACTTCTTGGTTGTCAGGTCGAAAGACGGCTACACGTTCCTGGTTGCAGTCCTGGGCGTGCAGAATGTGATTGAACTGCCGGATGTGGAGCCCCTCTTCGCCGGCGCTACCAAGCCGCAGTTTGTGATGAACGTTCCTTCCAAAACCTTGTGGAGCGGCGCAGCCATCCGCTTTATCCATGCGGCGTCTGCCGCGTTCGGAACGCTGGGCGATATCTCTCGGGCTGCCGCTACAAAGGACGCCGGTTCCTATCGAGACAAGAACATGGGCTTTTTCATCAACGCGATGAAACAGCACTCGAACGTGTCCCGTGTCTCGTATGTCTACGAGACAGCATTCAACATCGATCGCAAGATCGGCAAAAGCCTCATCGTTGCGGTTATCAATGCGTACAACATGGGCGCCGAGGACGTGCGCAACGCCAAGGATCGATTCGGCCACTTTGATGTCGTCGTCAAGTCATCGAACTACGGCTCAATCACCCCCCAGGCGGAAGCGGCTGCTAACTCGATGGGTGCTCAGGCGTTGACGTTCAGCGAGTTGATGGGGCGGCTGGCAAAGTGATTCGCCAGCGCGTCGTTGCTAGCCTTCGCGAGCTTGCTGTCTCGCTTGGACCGGAGGCCGAAGGGACTGAGTGGCATCTTTTCGGCTCAGTTGACCGAGACGAGCCTAATGCAGCGGACATCGACTTGATGATCCTCTGCAAAAGCGCCGACCAAGCCGACACACTTCGACGAGCCATCGACCCTGATGCTCTAGCACTGCCGCTTCATCTGGCGCTGATGACCTTTGACGAGGCAGCTGAGGTGGACGCCGTCGGCGTGCAGCACAGCCGCGCTATCTTCCCGTGAGTTGCCACAACTGGCTGGCTCGACATCCACGCTGCTTACTCTTACATCTGTAGTTCGTAAGGGATCGCAGTCCTTCTCCTGTTGAAGAACCAGGAGAATATCGAATGGCATCGCAATGGCAGCCGTGTCCTACGAGCCGACCTGCGACTCCTCGTGTTTCCCAGCCATGCAGGACCGCGCCGCTAAACGGCGAGGCGTGATTCCCGATCGGCCCGGAGGGTAGGCAGGCGCTGGACGGGTGGGGAAGCGGCAGGAACCCGCTCCGTTCGGCCTTGTGTGCGCAAGAACCAGAAGGAGAAGCGAGCCCTGCCACAGGGGGAACAGCTCCGCCTACGCCGTCGTGACCGCAGGCGCCTGATTCGCTGGGGTGAGAGGACTGGCTGCCCGCTCACCCTGCGACGGTGCATGGCGGTGGCGAAGGTGGCCAGTGGCCAGTCGCGAGCGCAGGCATCGCGAGAGTTGCTGTGCG